>JBCCUP010000051.1 GCA_039196715.1 Pseudomonadota bacterium | reverse complement strand
CATTAAAGGAGCATGCCACGACCCCTCTCGCGCCTTCTGAGCCTAGGAAAACAATTGGTTGCTCTAAGACGTCTTCACTGTCCCTAACAAGCCAAAATGCAGCGTATCCACCTGTCCCATCCTCGCCAAATATTCGAAACTCCTCTCCGGTGACTGCATCATTTCCAGTCCAAGCCCGAAACCAATCTTTCGTATCTTCCACATTAAGAAACTGCTGGTAAGGCTCGAAATCGATTCCTTCACCATCTGCGTAATCGAATTCTATTTGATGTAGCGACTCTAGCACGGTAGGTAGATTCGTTGTCCAATTTTCTGACATATTTGAGCTAAGTGTTGCCGCCTAACGCCCTTAACAGTGGCTGGCGGCACGTCAGTCCAACTGACTAAACTTGTTAACTGCCCTATGTATAGTAGTTGTCAAATTCCCAGTTCAACTCTCTACGTAGTTTTTTTACAACTTCCTCCCAATTCTCGCCTGAACAGTGCATCATCAACAGATTAAGAGACCTTTCAACATTCTGCCAAGAAAACACAGGCATAATCAAATATCCATGCCCCCAAATTGGACCTTGATTCGCTGAAATCGAAGAGGGAGTGATAGCTGTAAGGGAAAATATATCTGAACTTTTCTGGCCTTTCGGACCGATTTCGACTTCAATAAAAATCTGGAAATTTTTAGGATCTTTGGGCACCGTTCCATTGTCAAGGTCTGGACTAATCATGTTCTTGACTTCTGGAAACATCGATACCCTCCTCATACAGTTAACAGCTGTAATAACCAGCGCACTGGTTATTACTTATTACTCGGACATCCAATAAGCAAACTGGCTTGGTCTTCGACATCACGGTCTACACCGCTGTTTTTTCACGCTTTTTACGCGACGTGTCTGAGTATGAATTTCAATCTTACCCAGTCTGCCGCAAACTCACCATGGGTGACCAAAGCGAGTGAGTGTGGGGCGACTGCGTGGGCAGCACACCTTGGCGGGGTGTGTCGCGTTAGCGGCCCGCGAGGCCGGCGACGTCCATGGTGAGTTCGCTGAGCGTAGGGTGCGGGTGGACAGTGAGGGCGAGGTCCTCGACGCTCGCGCCGAGCTCGATTGCGACGCAGAGTTCGGCAATCAACTCGGAGGCGTGCGGGCCGACGACCGTGGCGCCGAGCAGCGTGCCGTCGTCGCGGGCACGGGTGAGCTCGACGTAGCCGTCGGTTTCACCGAGAGTGGCCGCCCTGCCCGAAGCGCGCAACGGCAGCTTGTGCGACGAGGCGTCGATGCCGTCCGCCTTTGCCTGGTCCGCGTCCAGACCGACGTGGGCGATTTCCGGGTCGGTGAACACAATCAGCGGCATGGCCTCGGGCTCAAAGGCCGTGGTGTCACCACAGAGCGCGTCGACGGCAACGATCGCCTCGGCGCTCGCCTTGTGCGCGAGTGCCGGTCCCGGCGTGATGTCGCCGATCGCCGCGATGTGCGGTGTGAGACGCCGGTCGATGTCCACTTCGAGCAACCCCTTGGCGTTTGTGCCCAGACCGGCCGCCTCGAGTTCGAGGTCGTCGGTGTTGGGCGTGCGACCAACGGCCATCAAGACGTATTCGGCGTCGAGGGCGTGCGTGTCGCCCGCGGCGTCGGCGATCGTCAGGGCCCCACCGTCGTAGGCGGTGGCGCGACAGCCGAAGTGAAAGCGCACGCCCAGCGACGCCATGCGCCGCTGCAGCGGCACAGCGGGCCCGGCCGGCAAGGTCGGCAGGACGCGGTCGAGCGCTTCGACCACGCTGACAGCGGTACCGAGCTTGGCAAAAGCACAGCCGAGCTCGAGTCCGATGTAGCCACCGCCCACAACCGCGAGCGTTGATGGCACCGTGTCAAGCTGCAAGGCGCCGTGTGCGTCCAGCACGCGTTCGCCAAACGCAAAGCCCGGCACGGCAACGGGGCGCGAGCCGGTTGCGACGATGCAGTCCTTGAACTGCAGAAAACGGGCGGCGCCGTCCTCGGCCGAGAGCACCAGCGTTTTGCTGTCCATGAACCGCGCCGTGCCGGTCAGCGTGCTGACCCCGGCGTGTGTCAACTTGCCACGCACACCGCCCGCCAAGCCGTCGATGACGCCGCCCTTGAAGCGGTGGAATTGCGCGAGGTCGAAGTGGGCCGAGTCGACCGAGACGCCCATGTCCTTGCTGTGCTGGCTACGGTGGAAGACGCCCGCGGCTTCGATCAGGGTCTTGCTCGGGATGCAGCCCGCGTGCAGACACACACCACCGACCGCCGCATCACCGCCGCGGTCGATCAAGGTGACGTCCCGGCCCCGCGAGGCGGCGTGCAGCGCCGCCGTGTAACCGCCCGGCCCCGCGCCGATGACGACGAGGTCGACCGCTTCGGGTGCATTGCCTACAACCATGGTGTCCTCACTGCGTCGGGCTAGAGGTGGCTCAGCATCCGCACAGGGTGCGACAGCAATCGGCTCAAGGTGCGCACGAATCCGCCGAGGTGTTCGCCGTCGTTGAGCCGGTGGTCGGTCGACATGGCGATCGGCAGGATGGGCCGCACCACCGGCTGCCCCTGCTCGGGCACGACCTTGTCGTGGATGCGGCCGAAGCCCGCGATGGCGACCTCGGGCGGTCGGATGATTGGTGTGCCGAGCGTGCCACCGTAGCTGCCGAAGTTCGAGATGGTGAAGGTGCCACCGCGAATCTGCTCGACACCGACACGGCGCTCGCGGGCAAGCGACGCGAGCGACGCGATCTCCTCGCCGATCTCGATAAGGGATTTTTGCTCCGCGTGGTGTACCACGGTGACGATCAGGCCCTCCGGCGTCGCGGTCGCGATGCCGATGTTGCACTGCGGGTGGTAGGTGACCGTTTCGTCGGCCAGGTTGAGTGACGCGTTGAAGCGCGGGTGCGCCTGTAGGGCGATCACACAAGCCTTGACGAAAAACGGCAGGAAGCTCAGCTTCTGCCCGCGCTCGGCGAGCTCGGCGTTGATCGCCTGCCGTGCTTCGATCAACCCGGAGGCATCCACCTCTTCGAAGGTGAAGATGTGCGGAATCTCGCGCCAGGCGGTTTGCATGTTGGCCGCGATCTGCTTGCGCAGTCCTGTCAGCGGTTGGGTACCGCTGAACGCGGGGTCGACCGCCGGGGGCGGCACGGTTTGGCGCGGCGCCACCGCCAGCGCGCTCGACACCGTGCCTGTGTCGACGACAGGGGCCGCACCGCCGCCACTCAAAAAAGCCTCGACATCCGCGCGCGTGATTTGCCCGCGCGTACCGCTGCCGCTCAGTTGACTGAGGTCCACGCCCTGGTTGCGCGCGAACTTGCGCGTGGCGGGGCTTGCCAGTGCGCGACCACTGCGAGCGGGTCGAGCGCTCTCGGTTACGGCCACGTCGACCGCGCTCGTCGCCGCCGCTGCGGGTGCCACTGAGCCGCCTGCCGCCGGCGCGTCGCTTTCAAACACAGCCAGCACCGCGCCAACGGGCAACGTGTCGCCGGGCGCGCCGCCCTGCCGCGTCAGCGTTCCGGTGACCGGAGCCGGAATTTCAACGACGGCCTTGTCGGTCTCGACCTCGACGATGATCTGATCGACGACCACCGCGTCGCCCTCGGCGACGAGCCATCGCACCACGGCACCGGATTCGAGGCCTTCACCGACGTCGGGTAACAGGAATTCGTGCGCTGCCATGCGGACGCCTCGCTCAGTCGACCAGCGTGTCGCGCACCGCGCGCGCGACCTGATCGGCATCGGGTATGTAGAACGCTTCGACACCCGGTGTCGGGTAGGGTGCGTCCGGAGCGGTCACGCGCGCGACCGGTGCCTCGAGCACGTAGAAGGCCTGCGCCTGCACCAACGCAATGATCTCGGCGCCAAAGCCCGACACGGCAGCTGCCTCGTGCACCACCACACACCGGCCGGTTTTTTCCACCGCAGCGATCAGCGCGGCCTCGTCGAGCGGCACGATCGTGCGGAGGTCGACAATGTGCGGGTCGATGCCTTCGGCCACCAGCTGTTCGGCCGCCTCTTCGACCACCGGCACGCACGCGCTCCAGGTGACGATGGTGACATCCGTGCCCTCGCGCACGGTGCGCAACTCGCCGAAGGGCACGGTGTGCTCGCCGTCCGGCACCTCGTCGGCAATCAGTCGGTAGCCGCGCAACGGCTCGAGAAACAACACCGGGTCCGGGTCGCGGATGGCGGTGGTGAGGAGGCCTTTCGCGTCGGCTGCGGTCGAGGGCATGACGATCTTGAGCCCCGTGGTGTGCGCGTACATCGGCTCCATTGAATCGCTGTGCAGCTCGGGCGTCTTGACGTTGCCCCCAAAGGGCGCACGGATGGTGATCGGCGCCGTGTGTGAGCCGCGCGTGCGAAACCGCGTGCGGCCGATCTGCTGGCAGATCTGGTGAAACGCGTTTTGCGAGAAGGCGAGAAACTGCATCTCGATGACCGGGATCAGACCGGAGAGCGCCATGCCCAGGGCGGACCCGGCAATCACACTCTCGGCCAGCGGGGTGTCGATCACGCGCTGCGAGCTGAAGCGTTGTTGCAAGCCGTCGGTGGCGCGGAACACGCCGCCGAGGTGACCGACGTCCTCGCCCATCAGGATCACGCGTTCGTCGCGCGCCATCTCGTCGCGCAAGGTTTCGCGGATCGCCTCGACCATGGTCATGCGGGCCATTGTCAGCGCTCCTCGAGGTGGGCACGCCGCTGGCGCACCAGCGACGGGGTGGGTTCGGCGAAAACGTGCTCGTACAGGCTCTCCGGGCCTGCCGGCGGCTCGGCCGCGGCGGCGTCAAACCCCGCCTGGACCTCCGCCGCGATCTCGGAGTCCCACGCAGCGGCCAGCTCGGCGTCCCAACGGCCACGGCCCGTGAGGTACTGCTGGACGCGTTCGATCGGGTCCCGTGCGGCCCACACCGCTTGCACATCATCGTCGACGTAACGGGTCGGGTCATCGGCCGTCGTGTGCGCCCACATGCGGTAGGTGTGGCATTCGATCAGCGTCGGGCCGTCGCCATTGCGCGCGCGCTCGACCGCGTCGCACATGACACGGTAGACCGCGAACAGGTCGTTGCCGTCGACCGAGACACCCGGGAAGCCGTAGCCCGGCGCGCGCGCTGCGAGGTCGATCGCCGCGCTCTGGATGTCGCGCGGCGTCGAAATCGCCCACTGGTTGTTCTGCAACAGGAAAATCGCCGGCGCCTTCGTCACACCGGCGAGGTTGCAGCTCTCGTGGAAATCCCCCTCGGAGGACGACCCGTCGCCGAAGTAGGCCACGGCCACACCGGACGTGCCCTGCAGCCGCATCCCCCAGGCGAGCCCGACAGCATGCGGGATCTGCGCCGCGAGCGAGATGTTGAACTGCATGACGTTGACGCCGGGCGGCACCACACCACCGGCAGGGTGGCCCTGGCGGTAGAGGATGATGTTCTTGAGTGGCATGCCCTGGCGGATCGCCGCGGGCATCTCGCGGTACTGCGGCGTGATCCAGTCGGTCTCGGGGTTCAAGGCCATCGCCGAGCCGACGATCGACGCCTCCTGCCCGTGCATCGGTGCGAACGTGCCCATTTTGCCCTGGCGCTGCAAGCTGAAGCACTTGGTGTCGAAGGCACGGCCCAACATCATCAGGCGCAGTGCCTCGAGCGCCTGGTCATCGGTCATTGGCGCGGTCGCCCCGGCCACCAGGGCGCCGTCGACCTCGAGCAGCCTGTGCGGTTCGACTGGCTGCGCCGTCGGCACAAACTGAGGGGGCAAATCGTCGCGGCTCATGACCGGCCAGTCTCCGAGTTCGGCGGTCGCCCGATGGTACCTACCGTGGCGGCTGAATGCACTCGCTCTGCCACCGCGGCAAGCCCCCGGGCGAACTCGGCCATGCCGATCACGGGGCGCGCGACTGCGGGTTGATGCGGTGCACGAATGTGCCCGGTCAACCCCGCGGGTCAGGGTTAACACTGTGCATGCGATCACCACGTTGACGGTGCCGTGACCGGCTCCTGCGGGTCCGACGTTCCGGTTCAGTGAGCGCGCGGTCCATCACACACGCGCCGGTGCCAACGCGACCGCAGCCCGCACCCCCGTCTCGTGACCGCCGGGCACATGACCTGCACAATGGTGCCGGATAAGCCGCATTCCGGTAGCAAATTGTCTGGAATCACCGCCCAATTCGGTTCATGCAATAACCAAGAATGATTCTCATTCACGTTTTGTGTATGTTGTTCGGTCGACCACAGAAGACGGGCGCACGGCCACCCGACAGCAGACACCCTTGAGTCCCACAGCGAACCCACAACCGACCCTGTTCGATCCGGCTTTCGGCCACAGCGCGTGTGGCGTTGGTTTCATCACGCGCAAGGACAGCGAACAACACCACGACGTGTTGCGCAAAGCGCACGAGGCGTTGTGCGCCGTGCCGCACCGCGGCGGCATGTCATCGACCGGCGTCGGTGACGGCGCGGGTGTGTGCGTCGACCTGTCGTCGGCGTTTTTCTCCAAGCTGACGCAGCGCACGCTGCGCGTGGGCAGCTTCGGCGTGGGCAACTTCTTCTTGCCGGCCAACCCGAAAAAGCGGGCGTACGCCACAGACCTCATCGAATCACTGCTCGGCAAACACGACCTCCAGGTGCTGACGCGTCGCGACGTGCCGGTCGACAACGCCGCAATCGAGCCCAGAGGCGTGGACTTGCAACTGCCGATTGTGCAGTGGGTGTTTCACCTGCCGGGGGGTCTTGCACAGGACCGCGTCGAACCGCTGTTGCATGCGGTGCTGTTGGAGATCGAGGCCACCGCCTACGTGGACGAATCGCTGATCGGGTTCTACCCGCTCTCGTTCTCCGCTTCGACACAAGTGCTCAAAGGTCGCCTGAATTCGTGGGAAGTGATCCCGTATTTCGCCGACCTCAGCAACCCGGATCACGCCGTGCACACGGTGTTTTTCCACACGCGCTTTTCCACCAACACCGACCCACACCCGTCGATGGCGCAACCGTTTCGCCTGATGGCGCACAACGGCGAATTGAACACCGACAAGAAGAACCGCCTGTCGGATGCTGCGGTGGCCAAAGCGCGCGACCGCAAGATCTTCAGACCCAAAGGCCAGTCGGACAGCTGCCGCTTCGACCAGACGCTCAACAGTCGGGTGCACGGTGACGGCATGGACATCGTCACGGCGGTGGTATCGATGATGCCACCGGCGTGGGAAAACGACCGCAGCGTGCCAGACAAGGTGCGCAACATGCTCGCCTACTTCTCACTGTACGAGGAAAAGAACGACGGCCCGGCTGCGCTCATTTTCGGCAACGGGACGATTGTTGGCGCACGGCTCGATCGGCTCGGCTTGCGGCCCTTGCGCAGCGTCGAGACCGACACCTACCTCGTCGTCACGTCCGAGGCAGGTCAGATCAGCTTCCCGCCCGAGTCGGTCATCCGACGCGGTCGCATCGAAGCCGGCGGGATGCTCTACTACGACCACGCCCACAAACGCGTCTACGACAGTCGCGCCGGTCTCGCGCGTTTGGCCAACGAGCGAGACTACGATGCCCTGCTCGCTGCGGCGCAGGTGCACCTGGACGACGTCAGTGTCGCGGGAGACACGACGCCCGAACCACCGACCGAATCGGACCTCAGCGACGCGGGCCGTTTCGTCGGTTTTTGCCACAACCAGGAAACGTTCCGGTTCCTGATGGACCCGATGCTCGAGACCGGCGCGGAGAAAGTGTCGGCAATGGGCTATGGCAACGCAATCAACGCGCTGAACGACACCGAGGGCGGCATGGCGAAGTACTTCAGCCAGCGGTTTGCCCAGGTGACCAACCCGCCGCTCGACTCGATCCGTGAGGCCGATGGCATGACCATGCGGGTCGCACTGGGCGCGAAACCGCACGGTGACGGGGTTGCGCAAAAACAGATCGTCATCGACTCGCCGGTGCTGAGCCTGGCGCAACTGTCGCGCCTCAAGACGCAATCGGACAC
The DNA here is from genome assembly GCA_039196715.1 of Pseudomonadota bacterium. Classification (NCBI taxonomy): domain Bacteria; kingdom Pseudomonadati; phylum Pseudomonadota; species Pseudomonadota bacterium. The sequence continues at coordinate 24,238 of JBCCUP010000051.1, read as the reverse complement.
GCCCTGCACCACAGCCGACATGCTGTTCGCGCCGGTGGAAAACGACGCGCACGCCAACGAGACCGCGTTGGTCGAGGCCATCGACACGCTCGCCGCGGAGGTGGTCGCACTCGCGCGTGAGCAGGGCGGTATCGTCGTGCTCTCCGACTCCGGCCTGCAACGCACGCGCGCCGCCATTCCACTCGCACTTGCCGTCTCCGCCGTTAACCAGGCGCTGATCGAAGAAGGGCTTCGGTTCCGTGTCTCACTGGTGGTTGAGAGCGGTCAGATCGCGTCCTCGCACCACATCGCCGTCGCGCTTGGCTTCGGTGCCAGCGCGGTCTATGCCTCGAGCGTGCACGCACGCGCCAGTCTGAACCACGCGGGCGACACCAACGCCGCCTACGCGCGCTTTGCCAAAGCGGCAGAGAAAGCGTTGATGAAAACGCTGGGCAAGGTCGGTTTGTGCACGGTCGAGAGCTACTCAGGCGGTGAATTCTTCGAGCCCAACTTTCTCGACACCCACTCGCCGGTGTTGAAACGCTACTTCCCCAACATGACATCGCCGGTCGGCGGTGTGCAGTTCGCCCGCATCGCCCAGTCGACGCTCGATTGGCACCTGCGCGCCTGCGACGTCGACACACTCGATGACATACCGATGCTGGGCCTCTTCAAGGAGCGTGCGGAGGGCGCGGGCCATTCCTTTGGCACCCGTGCGGTGCGCGGCTTTGTCGACCTGACCGAGGAGCGCATCGGCATACAGGGTCCGTCGGCCGAGGCCGAGGACGCGATCGATCCGATGCGCTTGCTCACGCTGAATCAGATGCACGACGCCTTCGGGCTTGATGAATCCGGTTACGTCAACACCAGCTTCGAACGCCTGACCACCGAGCAGATCGACGGTTTCTCGATGACACCGGGCTACCGTGAGTTTGCCCGTGCGATGGCGCGCGAGCGCCACCGACGCCCGGCCGCCCTGCGCGATGTGCTCGCGTTTCCAGCCGACATCACACACCTGAATTCGGTCGAGGACATCAAGCGCGAGATGATGTTGTTCAACCGCGCGGGCAACCTCGATTTCGTCATTCGCGGACTCGCCATCGAGCCGCTTGAGGCCGGCCACTACCGCCTGATGCTGACTGGCAATCCGGCCCACCAACTGGCGCGTCTCGACGCGCTGGCGCAGTCACTGGTGGAACGCTTTGGTGACGACATTCGCGGCCACTGGCTCGCAGGCGGTGGCCTGGTGGTCGAGTGTGACGGCTCGGCCGAGGACTACATCTCGCGGTTGCGCGCCGGCACCGACCCGGTGCCGCTGGAGCAGGTGCAACCGGCTTCCGAGATCACCCCCCGACTCGCCTCGGGTGCGATGTCGCACGGCGCGCTCGTGGCGGCGGCCCACGAGGCTGTTGCGCACGGCACCAACATGGTCGGCGGCATGTCGAATTGCGGCGAGGGCGGCGAGCACATCTCCCGTTTCGGCACGATACGCTCGAGCCGCATCAAGCAGTTTGCCTCGGGCCGATTCGGCGTCTGGGCGGGCTACCTCGCCGACCCGAACCTCAGCGAGATCGAAATCAAGATTGGCCAGGGTGCGAAGCCCGGCGAGGGCGGCCAGTTGCCCGCGCCCAAGGTCACGGTGGAAATTGCCGCGGCGCGCGGCGGCACGCCCGGTGTCGAGCTGATCTCACCACCCCCGCACCACGACACCTACTCGATCGAAGACCTCGCCCAGCTCATACACGACGCCAAGGCCGCGCGCGTGCGGGTGATCGTCAAGCTCGTGAGCTCCGAGGGCATTGGCACCATCGCCGTTGGCGTCGCCAAGGCCGGTGCCGATGTGATCAATGTCGCCGGCAACACCGGGGGCACCGGCGCTGCGGCGGTCACCTCGCTGAAGTACACCGGGCGCGCCGCCGAACTCGGCATTGCCGAGGTGCATCAGGCACTCTGCGCCAACCGCATTCGTCAGAAAGTGCAACTCCGGTGCTCGGGTGCCATCCAGACGGGCTCGGACGTTGTCAAGGCCTGTCTGCTCGGCGGTGACTCCTTTGAGTTCGGCACCAGTGCCCTGATGATGCTGAAGTGCGTCATGGCCAAGAACTGCAACATCAAATGCCCGGCCGGACTGACCACCAACCCCGAGGCCTTCGACGGCGACCCGCGCGCGCTTGCACAGTACCTGCTGAACATCGCGCACGACGTCCGGCGCATTCTGGCCTCGCTCGGACTGCGCTCACTCGACGAGGCGCGTGGCCGGGCTGACCTGCTGCACCTGCTCGACCACCCGGCCTCGGTGGGTCAGATGGACTTGCGCCGTATGCTGGTGCATGTGCCGGAGACAGCGGTCGAAAACCCGACCTACCTGGAGCGCAACTACCGCGTCGACGACATGCTCATCGAGACGGCACGTCACGCGCTCTTCGACACCGCGTCCGACCACGTCGACCTCGGGCCTGTGACGCTCGACAACAGCGACAAGAGCGTCGGTGGTCAACTGTCGATCGACATCGAACGCCTGCTGAACTACACCGATCGCGACGTGCAGCACCCGGCGGTGCACACCGACGACCGCGGTCGGCGCAGCCTCGCCCCGGGCACACTGCACGTTCACACGCGCGAATCGGCCGGCCAGAGCTACGCCGCGTTCTGCAACGATGGCATCCGGATGCGACACGAAGGCACCTGCAACGACGGCGTCGGCAAGGGTGCATGCGGTGGCGAAATCAGTGTCGTTCCGGCAAAAAACAGCCGTGCGATGGCACCGGGTGAAAACGTGTTGATCGGCAACTTCGCCCTGTTTGGTGCCACGGGTGGTCGGCTGTTTGTCGCCGGTGAAGCGGGCGACCGTTTCGCCGTGCGCAATTCCGGGGCGACGGCGGTGGTCGAGGGCGTCGGCGATTTCTGCTGCGAGTACATGACCAACGGCACCGTGCTCAATCTCGGTGGCTATGCCAAGGGTTTTGGCAATGGCATGTCTGGCGGCTTCGCGTACCAGTACGACCCGAATCGGCAATTCGCCGAGTCGGTCAGCCACGATTCGGTGTTGACCGGCCGCCTGAGCGACGGCGACGCCATGGCCGACACGCACGCACAGGCGGTGCAGACGCTGTTGCGTTGGCACCACGAGGCCACCGGTTCGCCGCTGGCCGAACGGCTGTTGGCGGACTGGGACACCTGCAAGGCCGATGTCGTCTGGGTTATGCCGCGCGCGCTCCTGCAATACCAGGACGCAGGAGAAATCCTCGCGGCAAAGACGGCCAAGGCGCTGCTCGAAGAGTTGGCCGCCGCCCTGTCGGCTCACCAGATTGCGCGCCTGAAGCGGGCCTGGAAGGACCGCCTGCCCCTGCTCGATGGCCGCGCGCCGCTCGAGGAACTCGGCGACTCGGTCAGCATGTACCCGTTGTTGAACACCTGGACCGTGCTCGACATGGCGTTGGAGATTGCCCGCAAGCGCGTCGGCGCGGACAGCGAACCCACACTGCTGCAGCGCCACGTGCGCAACCTCGTCATGACCGAGGACTTCGGCTTGTGCCAACAGTTGCTCAAGCACGCCCGTGCCGCACTGGCGACCTACGATCAGACGCAACTCGCAGTGCTGATCGCGGACAAGCGTCTGCGCGATTTTACAACCGCGCTGCGCCAGCGCAGCGTACGTTCGGTTGACAGCCCGGCCACCTACGGTTGGATCCTGCACCAGCAACAGAGCAACCGCGCCAAGCTCGACCGCATACCCGATTTCGAAGAGTTGTTCGCCGGTCACGCTCTGCCGCAGCGCGTGCAACGGCTGGGGGCCGTCACGTGACGCCGGATCCCGCCACGACGAAGCTTCCCGATATCGCGCTGGATGCACCGATCAGCGACGAGCAGCGCATCTGGCTTGCGGGTTACCTCGCGGGCATGAAAGCCCAGATGGGCACCCTCGCGCAGGTTGCGCCGACCCAATCTGCTGGTGCCACGCTCGACATCGTGTTCGGTTCGCAGACCGGCAACGCCGAACAACTCGCCGAGAGCGCGGCCGAGCTCGCGTCACAGTCGGGCTTCAGCCCTGCGCTGCGGTGCCTGGACGACCTCGACATGGCGGCCCTGGCCTCGGTGCGGCGCTGCCTCGTGGTGGTGTCCACCTACGGCGAAGGGGAGATGCCCGACAACGCCGAACTGTTCTGGGAAAGCCTGTCGGCCACCACCGCGCCACGCCTCGAGCAGATGCACTACGCCGTGCTCGCGCTCGGCGACACCAGCTACGACGACTTCTGCGAAGCCGGCAAGCTCATCGACACGCGTTTCGAGCAGCTCGGCGCCACCCGCGTGGCAGCCCGAATCGATTGCGATGTCGACTTCGAAGACCCGGCCAACGACTGGCTCGAGGCCGTCTTGCCCAAGGTGCGCGACACCGTTGCGGACGACGAGCTCGCTGACACGGCGTCCGAGACACCCACCCCGACCGAGCGCAAGAAACCCACCTGGACGCGCAAGAACCCCTACACCGCACAGACTCTCGAGAACCACCTGCTCTCCGGCGCCGACTCAGCCAAGGAGATCAGGCACTTCAGCTTTTCACTCGGCGACAGCGGAATCGAGTATGACGCGGGCGACGCGCTCTGTGTGATGCCACGGAATTGCCCGGCACTGGTCGAGCTGCTGCTCCAACGCGTCAATGCGACAGGCGAGGAGGTCGTCGCTGGCTACGACCAGCCGCTCGCTCAGGTGCTCCAGCAGCAACTCGAAATCGTGACGCCGCCCAAAACGCTGCTGCAGTGGCTGCATGACCTCGGCGCGGACGACGAGTTGAGTCGTGTGGTCAGCAATGGCGACAAGGAGGCGCTGGAGACGTTCCTCTGGGGCAGAGACACGCTCGACCTGCTCAACCTGAACCCGGCGCTCTCGATCTCTGCCACAGACCTGGTGGCATGCCTGCGCCCCTTGCAACACCGGGCCTACTCGATCTCCTCGAGCCCCTTGGCCTTCCCGAACGAGATCCACCTGACTGTCGCGGCTGTGCGTTGGCGCAACACCGGACGGGAGCACCGCGGTGTCGCCTCGACCTGGCTCGCCGATCACCTGCAGAACGGCGACAGCGGTCGGATTTTTCTCTCGCCCAACAAGAGCTTCCGCCTGCCCGCCGACGGCGACCGTCCCGTCATCATGGTGGGGCCCGGCACGGGCATCGCGCCCTTCCGCGCCTTCCTGCAGGCCCGGCACGCCAGCGGTGCAGCGGGCAAGAACTGGCTTTTCTTTGGCGATCAGCACCGCGAGTGCGACTTCATCTACGAGGACGAGATCGGCGAGTTCTGCAGTAACGGTACGCTGACACGGCTCGACCTCGCCTTTTCGCGCGACCAGCAAGAGAAGATCTATGTGCAACAGCGGATGCGGGAAAACGGCAAAGCGCTGTACGCCTGGCTCGAAGAGGGCGCCCACTTCTACGTGTGCGGCGACGCCACGCGCATGGCGCGCGACGTCGACCAGGCCTTGCTCGACGTCGTCAGAACCCACGGCCGTCTGACCGAAGAGGACGCCGTGGCCTACATCAACCAACTTCGCCGCGACAAGCGGTACCTGCGGGATGTGTACTGACCACCATGCAACGTGACCACTGCCCTTGTGGGCGTGCGCAGTACGATGGCGCGCTCGAGATCCGGTGCCTGGCGGACTTGCATGCCTCGCGACCTGCAGGCCTGCGCTACCTTGACCCCGCCAGCGTCGCTGCCACGCTGAAATCCCTGAACCACTCGCGCACACTGGTCACGACTGTGCAGGGGGATTCCTTGAGCTGCGCGCGGCCACACCGTATTCGCTGGGGCACGGCTGCGCTCGATTCGCACCCGGCCACCGAGTGTCTCGCTCTGCAACTTGCCGACACTGCCCCTGCCACCGTCGCCTACACACCCACGAGTGGTCTGCACGACGATCTCGACGTCTTGCATTTCTTCGGTCACACCGGCGCGCTGCAGTTTCGTGTTGCGCTGAACGACCTGGCGCTGGGGCTGGCCCTGGATGCCCTGCCGGACAGCGTGCCGGCTTCACCCGACGGGCCGCTGTCAGCACACGACAACAACGTGCATTCACTGACCGCCACCCTCGCACTGAAGCGCCGCTGGCATACCGGTGGGGCCGCCTGGCATCTCGCACAGTTCCAGCAGGCCACCAGCGCAGATCGGCTGCGCGCCCTGCCCTTGCTGGGTGTCGAGCGCGCCCGCCCGGTGTCACCGCTGGTGATTCCCAGCTGGCTGGAACACATGCGGGAGATGGGCATGGCCTATTGGCGCCTGATGGTCGGGGACATGAGCACGCAGGCGGACGGGAGCGTCGTGACCGGGCTGGCAGTGCAGAGCTCACACGTACTGCTCCAGTCCAGACTTGGCCTGTCGGTACTGGACCTGAACAACATCGGCTCGTGCTGGGAAACGCGCTTCACCGACGGCGATCGAGACGTGACCTTCATCGAGTTGTACAGCGCGCAGGGGACGTGTCTCGCGGTGATGGCACCCTACCGGGAGCACGGCCTCCACTATTGGCGCAGCGTGACAAACAGCCTGCCCGGCCGGGTTTCAAGGACCGCGTAACACGGCCCGCGCCGTGCCCGTCGTGCACGCCGGGACGACACACTTCCTGCGCCATCGACGGTTTCAGCGATATACTGGCGGATTGCGCCGTACCCGACACACAGCTGGAGACACACCGCGTGCGCCTGAACGACTGTCACAATTTCAACGACTTCCGGAAACTGGCGAAGCGCCGACTGCCGGGGCCCATCTTCCACTACATCGACGGCGCCGCCGACGATGAGCGCACCTACAACCGCAACACCGCAGCGTTTGACGACTGCGACCTCGTGCCCAACGTGCTGGCCGGCGTCGATGACGTCGACATGTCGGTCGAGGTCATGGGCCAGAAGTTGGACATGCCGCTCTACTGCGCACCGACCGCCCTCCAGCGTCTGTTCCACCACGACGGCGAGCGCGCCGTCGGCAAGGCCGCGACCAAATTCGGCACCATGTTCGGGGTGTCATCGCTCGCAACCGTGACCGTCGAGGAAATCGAAAAGCTCGCGCCCGGTCCGAAGATGTTCCAGTTCTACTTCCACAAGGACCGCGGGCTGAACGACGCGTTGCTCGAGCGCGCTCGCGCGGCCAATTTCAACGTCATGGCGCTGACCGTCGACACCATCACCGGCGGCAACCGGGAACGCGATCTGCGCACAGGCTTCACCTCACCGCCGAAACTCACGGCGGCGAGCGCCCTGAGTTTCGCCACCCATCCGATGTGGGCGTGGAATTTCTTCACCAAGGAGAAGTTCGACATGCCACACCTCTCGGGCCACGTCTCGGCGGGCACCAACCTCGCGGTGTCGGTCGGCGAGTACTTCTCCACCATGCTCGACCAGTCGATGAACTGGGACGACGCCGAGAAACTCTGCGCGCAGTGGAACGGTCAGTTCGCGTTGAAAGGCATCATGAGCGTGGAAGACGCCAAGCGCGCCGCCGACATCGGCTGCACCGGCATCATGGTGTCCAACCACGGGGGCCGCCAACTCGACGGCTCTCGTGCGCCGTTCGACCAGCTCGCCGAAATCGTCGACGCGGTCGGCGACCGACTGGATGTGATCTGCGAGTCGGGTATCCAGCGCGGCACCCACGTCCTCAAGGCACTGTCCGTCGGTGCCAAGGCCTGCTCGGGCGGGCGGCTCTACCTCTACGCCCTCGCAGCGGCAGGCCAGGCCGGGGTCGAGCGCGCGCTCGGCAACCTGCGCACCGAGATCGAGCGTGACATGAAGCTCATGGGTGTGACCAAGATCGACCAACTGAACCGCGAGAACCTGCGCTGGCGCTGAGTGCGAGGCGCAGGTTGCTGGCCGGGCCTGAACGGCTGATGCGCCCGAGCACGAAACACACCCCAACACCGGGTCGAGACCGCTGGCCCGCGCCATCGGCCAGCGGGTAAGCTGCGTGCAGGCGCCCACGCCGCGGCGTCTCCTGCACGAGCGCAACGGGGTGGGTGGACATGGATTACTACAATCTTGGCGCGTATCGCCGACCGGTCTCAACGGCGAACCGCGACGCGCAGGCCTGGTTCGACCGCGGGCTGATCTGGACCTACGGCTATAACCACGAGAAAGCCGTCGCCTGCTTCGAAACGGCGCTCGCACACGACCCGACTTGCGCCATGGCCCACTGGGGCATCGCCTACGCCGCAGGGCCAAACTACAACTTCGAGTGGTGGAAGATGGACCCCACCACCAAGGCCGACGCGCTCGCTCGCGCTTACGACAGCACGAAGGCTGCACTCGCCCTCGTCGGTGCAGTCACGCCGGTGGAGCGCGCCCTGATCGAGGCCCTGCCTGCGCGTTACCCGCAGCGCGATCCGATCGACGACCAGCGGCCCTGGAACGACGACTTCGCGGCGGCGATGAAAACGGCCCACGCAGCACACCCGGACGACCTCGACCTCACGGCAATCTACGCGGAATCGATCCTCAACCAAACGCCCTGGCGCATGTGGGACATCCGGCACAACACGGTTGCAGATGGCGCTGACTCACTCGCCGCTCAAGCCGTGCTCGAACGCGCGCTCGAGACGCCGACCGGCCGAGACCACCCGGGCATCCTCCATCTCTATGTGCACCTGATGGAAATGTCGCCGACGCCGGAGAAAGCCCTGGGTGCCGGAGACCGGTTGCGCGAGCTCGTGCCCGACGCCGGGCACCTGATCCACATGCCGACCCACATCGACATTCAATGCGGCCACTACCACGACGCGCTGTTCTGGAACCTGAAAGGGATCGAGGCGGATCTCAAGTTCGCCAACCGCAACGGGCGGATCAACTTCTACACCAGCTACCGCATTCACGCCTACCACTTCGCGGTCTACAGCGCGATGTTCCTCGGCCAATACGCGCCGGCGATGACGGCGGCCGAGGACATGATGTCGGAGATCCCGGAACGGCTGCTGCGCAAGACGAGCCCCCCGATGGCCGACATGCTCGAGGGCTACTTCTCGATCAAGACCCACGTGCAGATCCGCTTTGGCCGCTGGCACGACATCGTGTCGGCCCCGCTGCGCGAGGACCAGGCGCTCTACTGCCACACGACGGCCTCGCAGCACTACGCCAAGGCCGTCGCCCACGCCGCGCTCGGCGATGTCCCGGCGGCCGAGTCGGCACGGCAGGACTTCCTCAAAGCGCGCGCACACGTGCCTGACAGTCGCCGCATCCACAACAACCGCTGCGTCGATCTGCTCGATATCGCTGCCGAGATGCTCGACGGCGAACTCGAATACAGAAAGGGCAACCACGACGTCGCGTTCACACACTTGCAAAAAGCCATTGCACTCGAGGATGGCCTCAACTACGACGAGCCCTGGGGCTGGATGCAACCCGTCCGGCATGCCCTCGGTGCGCTGGCACTCGAGCAGGACCGACTCGACCTCGCCGAGCAAGCCTACCGGGAAGACCTCGGGCTCGCAGGCGAGCTGCCTCGGGCCTGCATTCACCCCGACAACGTCTGGAGCCTCACCGGCCTCGACGCTTGCCTGCGCCAGCGCGGCGCCGGCGACACCGCGGAGGCAACCCTGATCCGACAGCAACGCGAGCTCGCCGCCGCCCGCACGGATCAACCGGTTGGCGCCTCGTGCTTTTGCGCGCAATCGGCGACAAAAGCCGAACATCCCTGAACGCAACCCGAACCCGGCTACAAATCCCGAACACTTCCCCAACAGTGTTAACAGGAACTTCTTCATAAATTGCTTCCATCGGAAGACCGACCAGGAGCAACCCCATGAAGACCCTTCGATTCCAGAGAAACACCCTGTCCGTTCTGATCCTGTCCACATTCGGACTGCATCAGGCGCCCCTCGCCGCCGAGACCGCCGCACCGGAGGTCAGCCCGGCAATCCGCAGCATGGTCAACACGCGCTTGTCGCGTGAAGAGATCCGGAATTTCGAGACGTTCCTGGCAGCGCTCGAGGCCTCGATGGCCAAGGCGCGTGCCGAGGGCCGCGATGCCGACGAGGAGGACGTCCCTGATGACGAAGACCTCGATGACGAGGACCTTGAAGAGGAGGACCCCGAGGACGAAGACCTCGAAGATGAAGAGACCGAAGATGAAGAGACCGAAGACGGCGATCTCGAAGACGAGGACGACGACGTCGAACCGGACGACGAGGACAGTGAGGACGACGCGGAAGACGGGGACTCGGACGAGGAAGACGGCCCGGATGAGGGTGATGACGACCGCGACGACGAGGAAGCCGACGACGAGGACGATACAGGCGACTCCGACGGCGATGACTCTGGCGGCGATGACTCCGACGGCGATGACTCCGACGGCGATGACTCGGACGGCGATGACTCCGACGGCGATGACTCCGACGGCGATGACTCGGACGGCGATGACTCGGACGGCGATGGCTCGGACGGCGATGACTCGGACGGCGATGGCTCGGACGGCGATGGCGATGGCGATGGCGATGGATCGCAGCTAGTCGACCGGGAGCCCACGGCGCCAACCAACCTCGCCGAGTGCACCTTCGTCGCCAACAACATGATGGAGCTGGTCGCGCTCGAGCACGTGACCCACACGGCGGTTGCGTCCGGCAACTGGTCGTCCCCCGCCACCTGGGCCAACAACACCGTGCCGACCGACGGCGCGCGCGTCCACATCCCACCGCAGACGACGGTCACCCTTGACGGACAAGCGTCTGCACGGTTGGAGACGGTCCGCGTCGACGGCACCCTCGCCTTCGCGAACACGGTCAACACCCGCCTCCTGGTCGACACCCTGGTGAGCACGATGATGGGACAACTGCACGTCGGCACGGCTTCGGCGCCCATCCAGGACACCGTGACGGCCGAGGTCGTGTTCGTTGACGACGGCGCGGTCAACGCGGCCTGCGACACCACGCAAGTCGGCCGTGGTGCCTTGCTGATGGGCCGGACCGAGATGCACGGGGCCGCCAAGACCCACCGCGCCGTCCTGGCTGCGCCCGCGGCCAGAGGCGCACAGACGATCGAACTCAACGCGATGCCGTCAGGTTGGGCCGTCGGCGACCAGATTGTCATCACCGGCACAGTGGTGGGTGACCCGCGCAGTGACGAAGTCAGGACCGTGTCATCAATCAACGGCCGCATCATCGGCTTCGACCAACCGCTCGCGCTGGACCACGCCGCCCCGAGCGCAGGCCTGAATGTCTACGTGGCCAACACCACCCGCAACATCGAGTTTCGCTCGGAGAACCCCTCTCTGCACCACCGCGCCCACATGATGTTGATGCACACGCTCGATGTGTCGATCGAAAACGCGCGCTTCACCGACATGGGGCGCACCGACAAGACCCACGAGCTCGATGACATCCGCTTCGAGTTCAGCGAAGACGCCGTCGGCAACAACAGCGGCGCACCCGTCGTCTTCACCACAAGCCGGGGCAACAGCTACAACGTCCGAGGACGCTACCCAATACACTTCCACCGCGGCGGTGTGGACCCGAGCAGCACGCCGGCGCTCGTCCGCGGCAGCGTGGTCTTCAACAGCCCAGGTTGGGGTTTCGTGATGCACTCGGCGCACGTCAACTTCGTCGACAACGTGTCCTACGACGTGCAGGGCACGGGCTTCTACACCGAAGCGGGCGACGAGATCGGCTCGATGCAAGGCAACATTGCAATCCGCTCGGTCAACGATGCCTTTCAGTTCGACTCGGTCGGCGGTGCAATCGACCCGGACCTCGGCCACGATAACCAGGAGTTCGGCAACGACGGCGACGGCTACTGGTTGTCCGGCCACGGCGTGAGCATGATCAACAACGTCTCGGCGGGCTCGACCGCACACGGCATCATCTACTGGGCTGACGGACTCGTCGAGGCCGACCTTGCCAACCCCGGCCGTCGCACGGTGAAGGTGGCGCACGTCGAAAATGGCAACCTGATTCCCAACCGCGAGGAGATCCCGACGTGGTGGGCGCCGGTCGCCGAGATCAGCGGCAACGAAGCCTACGGCTCCTCGATCGGTTTCCGGGTGCGGTACACCCACTCGCAGAGCTACATGGGCGAAGGCGGCAGCGCGTTTCACGCACCCCCGCCCCAGGCGTACATCGACACACTGAACCCGACCATCTCCGGCCTCACAGTCTGGGGTAACCGCGATGGCGTGCTGCTGAACTACACCGCGCGCATGAGCTTGAAGGACAGCCGAATCGTCGGCATCGGCGCACCCTTCTACCTCGACCCGGGCACCGCCAACTCGGGGGTCGGGCTTGACCTTGGCACGGAGATTACCAACGGCTTCGGCCACATCGATTCGGTCACCATCGAGGGCTTCGAGATGGGCTTCGTCGCCCCCCGGAACGACCAGTGGCTGATGGAGAACCTCACGCTGCGGAACGTGCGCGACATGCTGATCTCAGAACCCGTGCAAGGGCCGAGAACCATCACCATGAACAACGTCACCTTTGGTGACCTGAGCGGCACAGCGGTCGCAGGCCGGGAATCGGAGCGCCGAAACATCGAGCTCTCCCCGGTCCTCGAGGTCGACTTCCAGCCATACTACTTCGTGCTGCCCGATCACCTGGTTCTGGACGGTCGTGGAATCTACTTTCCTCAGCAAGCTGCGAGCTACGTTCCTCTGCCGGAATTGCTCGCACCGGGCGATGAGCCAGGTTCCGAGCAGGTACCGCAACGCTTTGTTGGCCAGACCAACCAGCAGCTGTTAACACAGTACGGCTTGGCATTCGGCGGTGCGATCCTGCCGGCAGATGCCCAGACGGATGCACGCGTCACAGGTGGATTCGTGGGCAGCGCACCGGCGGCAGCAACGACACTACCGCCGCTGCGCGACACAACAAACGGTGGCGCCAACCCGGAACCAGCCGAAGGCAACCCCTGGCCGGAAATCACAGGCAACTACCTCAACATCAAACCAGGCCAAACGCTGACGCTGATGCGAACCAACCTCAACGCCACCGACACGGATTCGGCACCGTCCGAGCTGCGCTACAGCGTGTCCCAGGTGAGGGGCGGTTACTTCGCGCACCGCGACAACCCGACCACCGCGATCGCCGGCTTCACCCAAGCGGAAGTGGACGGCGGCGTGATCCGGTTCGTCCACGGTGGCGGGAGCGTCGTACCGTCCTACGCCGTGACACTGACTGACGGTACCACGCAGTCGCCGGTGAGCACGGTCAGGGCCACGCTGATCCCGTAGGGACGGCAATCCAAGGCCGTGTTACGCGCTGGGCGTGACACGGCCTTGTCTTATACACCCGCCTGAAATTCCCCGTGACAACGACGCAGTACGGCAGCGTGGCCAGGCGGCAGACCACGCCGTTCATGCTCCGTTCATGGGGTTTTAATCGGAATTCCTCCGGCTTCCAGCCCTCTACTGCATCGCGTCATCCGAGAGAACGCACACGGCCGGACCGAGCCGGGGCCACGACCGGTCGCCACCCTCCACGATGCCCCGACACAGAGGTATAACCCATGACACGGAATTCCTTTCTCGCCGGCACAGCCGCAACCCTGTTGGCCAGTTCAGCCTGGGCGAGCGCCATCACCGAACAGCAGGTGATCGACGCGCAGACCACCTGGGGCGAGGGGATCGTCGCGATCGCCAAGATCCACACCGAGGGCGGTGACTACGCTGCGCGCGCGACCGACCACATCAACGCGCTCTACGCGTACGGCGTCTCCGACGTGATGTTCAAGCCCACACTCGCAGCCGAAGACCAGTTCCGCGAAACCTTCGACGAGGCATTGAGCTACTTCATCGGCACCCAAGGCAGCGAGGACAGCGGCTTCGCCATCAAGGGCTGGACCAACGTGCGTTGGGAGAGCAACGGTATCTTCACCACGAAAGACGCGGCAACCGCCATGGGCAACTACTACTTCACCGGTCCGGACGGCACCGAGACCAAAGTGGAGTACTCCTTTGGCTACGTGATGGACGCTGACGGCAACCTGAAGATCAACCTCCACCACTCTTCGCTGCCGTACAACCCGTCCTGAGGGACCTGAGCGGACGGCGCCGGCCCACGGTGCCGTTCACTGAATACATGCGCGGCACACACGGTGTCGCGCCTAGGGCAACCAGAGTTCGGTGCCCGGGTGAAACTGCGACCAGGCAAACCAGTAGGCCGGATGGCTGCCAAGGTCGCTCCCGTCCGCATCGGTCGCACGCAGCCCGCCCGCGTCAACCACGAGCTGCACGCCCGCGAGCTGCACCGTTTCGCCGCGTTGCAGTGCCAGCACCGCTGCGGTGCGCTGAAACGCCACTGGGGTGCCGTCCGGCGCGATCGCGCCAACAATGTCCTCGTGCACCGGCAGCCGCGGGTCGACGTCGCCGACCAGAAAGATCGGCCCGCGCGCATCGCGGGTGTTGCGCAGGTCGTAGTCGCGACCCAGCGCCAAGGCCTCGACCAACACCGTGGTGTCCGGGTGCGCGGCTTTCCACGCGCCCCATTCGGTCGTGACCACGGACGCCGCTTTCAGCACCACACCCGCCTCCGAAAGTGGCCCGGTTACCGCACGCCCGAGGAAGGTGTCGAACAGGGAGTCGGTGTTGAGGTCGTACATCACCTTGTTCGACCGCATCAAGAGCCCAGAGGTGCGCAGCACCGGGCGCGCCACACCCGGCGGCAGGCCGTCGGTGAAATAGGCCTGGGCCGCGCCGCAGAGCGAGCAGTAGGGGATGCCGAGTGCACGCCCCCCGAGGGTGTCGTTGACCATCTCGCGCACCTCCATGATGCGCCGCGGGTAGGCCCGGTGCTCGCCGTTCACCGACACCCCGAAGACGATGTCGGTGTCGCGCAGCCACGTGGCATCGCTTGCGTTGCTGACGTCCGGGTTGTCCGCGGCCGGGATGCACGCACAAGCCGTGTCGGGGTCGCCGAACCGCCGGGCATCGATGTTGACGCCGCCCCAGGACACGCGTTCCCAGGCGATGTCGCCCTCGACGAAAAGGCGGTCCCAGCCGTCCACGTAGCGCGTGAACACCGCCCGCTTGTGCGCGAGGTACCCGGGGTAGGCCGGCACCCGCCAGGCGATCAAGTGGTCGAGCAGTTCCTCACGCACCGAAATCGACTCGAATGCGATGCCCAGCAGTGCGCGCCCCGTGTCGGCGAGCGCCGAGAACGTCGCAGACCGCCAGGTGAAGCGCATGACATCGGCTATCACCCAGACCAGCCGCGGGTCGGCGGTGTCCGCGACGGCCTGCAACACCGCCGCATCGGCCCCGGGGTCGGCAGCGGGGTCGAGGCTGTGCGCGACAAACGCATCGACCGCCCGACGGGCCGCGTCGGGCAACGCCCCGCTCGGCACCGCCGGGGGCGCACCGAACTGCGCCAGCGCGTAGTCTGAGAGCATTGCGGTCGAGCTTGCGTGGGCCGCGCCGCCACCGAGCAACGAACACAAACACACAGTCCACAGGACCGCACCGCATCGGAGGGTAGCGGCGGCATTCCGCACCAGAGAGAACAGCCAACCTACTGATCCCCGAACCAGGCTGTTGCCCACAAGCGACCCCTCGACACTCCTCACCGCTTACGCTTTGTGAGACGCGCGTACCGCAGACCCGTTCACTGCGTTGCCGTTTCGAGCGTGCCCATACCTGCAACAGTGGCGCGGCCCATCACGACACATTCGGCAGGGACGCCGTCACACGCCGTCCGTCAGTCTCATTGAACGAACGCTCCAATGCGCTGCGCAGCGGTGTCCAAGGCCGCTTTCGCTCTGGCTCTGAATGCAGTGTCAAACCGACGAAGGAGGCCGAACACCGAGAGCGAATAGGCCATCCTGCCGTCAGGCCAGCGGACGGCGACCGACACCGCTGCAATGTCGGTCTCGTTCTCACCGAGGTTGGTTGCGTACCCCTGTTGTCGAACGCTGTCGAGTTCGGCCTCCAGGCGCTCCCGGTCGAGCGGCGCGCCCGGTGCCGCCAGTACCCCTGCCGCATCGAGCCGGGCGGCGCGGGTCCTCGGGTCCATCTCGGCCAGCCAGAGCTTGCCCTGCGCCGAGGCGTGAACGGGCAGCACCGTGCCCACTGTGATGTTGACTGAAATGGCCTGGGTGGAGTTGGCCACCGCGACGCAAGTGGGGCCACCCTTGCCAAGTCTGCACAGCATGACCGATTCGTTGAGTGTGTCGGCCAGTGCCCTCAGTTCAGGTTGCGCAAGCACGGCAATGGCCCCGGTGTCCGCTGAGGTCTGCCCGAGTTCGTCGATCTTCGGGCCAAGCGCGAAGTAGCCCCGTTTGGTGGACCTCACCGCGCCAACCGCTTCGAGCGTCACCAGGAAGCGGTGCGCCGTCGCCTTGTTCAACCCGAGCTGCGCAACCAGGTCAGCCGCGCAGAGCTCCGGCCGGGATCGTGTGTACAAGGAGAGGATTTCGAACCCTTTGACAAGCGAACTGTTCAGGGGCGTGGGCACGGGCGTACAACCGGTTTGCGTTGACGACGATTGGCACATATTACAAAATGTTAGATACTAATCTCAATTATTAAGATTAAGGACCGTTCATGCACGTTGATCTCTTGATTGACAACGCCGCCGTGGCCGCCGACAGCGGCGACGTGTTCACCCGTCTCTCTCCCGTCACCGGCGAGGTGGCAAGCACAGCGGCGGCGGCACGTGCCGCCGATGTGGACAAGGCGGTCCGCGCCGCCGACGCGGCCTTCCCCGCCTGGTCAACCCTGGGGCCGAGTGCAAGGCGGGCCGTGCTGAACGCCTGCGCCGATGCCCTCGAGGCACGCTCGGACGATTTCATCGCACTCGGCAAACGCGAGACGGGCGGCACGGCGCCCTGGTTCGGCTTCAACGTGATGTTGGCCGCCGGCATGTTGCGCGAAGCCGCTGCGATGACGACGCAAATCAAGGGCGAGGTGATCCCCGCAAACAAGCCCGGTACGCTCGCGATGGGCTACCGTCAGCCGGTCGGTGTGCTGGTTGGCATGGCACCCTGGAACGCGCCGATCATCCTCGGTGTGCGGGCCTTTGCAATGCCGATCGCCTGTGGCAACACGGTGGTGCTGAAAGCGTCCGAGAAGTGCCCGGGCCTGCACAGTCTGATCGGTCAGTGCATGGCCGAGGGCGGCCTGCCACCCGGGGTGCTGAACGTCATCACGCACGCGGCCAACGACGCGCCTGACGTCGTCAATGCGCTGATCGACCACCCACTGACACGGCGCATCAACTTCACGGGCTCAACCCGCGTCGGCTCGCTGATCGCCGAGCGCGCAGCCACACACCTCAAGCCCTGCCTGCTTGAACTCGGCGGCAAGGCCCCGCTGATCGTGCTGGACGACGCGGACATCAACGCTGCCGTGAACGCGGCCGGCTTCGGCGCCTTCATGAATCAGGGCCAGATCTGCATGTCGACAGAGAAGGTCATTGTCGACTCGAGTGTCTACGACGCCTTTTGCTCGGCCTTTGCCGAAAAAGCAAACAGCCTCGCATCCGGCACACCGGACGACGGTGTGCCGTTGGGGTCCGTTGTCGACCGCGACACCGTCGACCACGTCGCCCGCCTGATCGAAGATGCACTCGACCATGGTGCCCGGCTACTGGCCGGCGGCGCGCCCGACACCGGCACGATCATGCCGGCGACCGTCGTCGCCGATGTCACACCGTCCATGGCCATCTACTCGGCCGAGAGTTTCGGCCCGGTGACGACGGTCATCCGCGCCTCGAACGAAGACAATGCCGTCGAGATCGCAAATGACACGGAGTACGGGCTTTCGGGCGCCGTGTTCACACGCGATGTCCGTCGAGGCATGGAGATCGCCAAGCGCATGCAAACGGGTATCGCGCACATCAACGGCCCAACCGTCGGTGACGAGGCACAGATGCCCTTCGGCGGCACCAAGGCGAGCGGCTATGGCCGCTTCGGCGGCTCGGCAGCAATCGACGAATTCACCGAGCTGCGTTGGATCACGGTCGAAGACCCCCAGCAGCACTACCCGATCTGATGTCCGGCGACGCACAGACTGACGGCGTCACCGCCGGTGGCGCCCTCTTCGGCAAGCTCAAGGCGCTTGGCGTCGACTATGTTTTTGCCAACTCCGGTACGGACTTCCCGCCCATCATCGAGGGCTTGATCGAAGCGCGCGACCAGGGCATCCCACTGCCCGAGGCGGTGGTGGTGCCACACGAGCACGTCGCCATGGGTATGGCACACGGCTACACGTTGCTCACCGGGCGTGCCCAAGCCGTCATGTTGCACACCAACGTCGGACTCGCCAACGGCAGCATCGGCGCGATCAACGCAGCCTGCGACCAGATCCCCGTGTTCATGATGTCCGGGCGCACGCCAGTGGCCGAGCAGGACCGCTTTGGCGCGCGGACGGTGCCGATCGGTTGGGGTCAGGAGATGTACGACCAAACCGCGCTGGTGCGTGAAGCCTGCAAGTGGGAGTACGAACTCAAGTTCCCCGACCAGGTTGCTCCGGTGCTCGACCGCGGCTGGTCGATCGCCAACTCCACACCGAAGGGGCCGGTGTACCTGAGTCTCCCGCGCGAGGTGCTCTGCGAGCCCTGCCCACCCACCGGACTCGACGCACCGTCAGCCCTCGCGCCCGTGCGGGCAGCACCGGACCGGGCGGCGCTGGCCCAGGCCGCTGCCTGTCTGGCCAAGGCGGAGCGCCCCCTGATCATCGCACAACGCGGCGCCGGTTCAGACGAGGCATTCCGGGCCCTGGCGCACTTTGTCGAAGACCATGCGATACCGCTTTCCCACTACTGGGCCAATCAGATCGCGATCCCGATGTCGTCGCCCTGTCACGTCGACTGGTTCCCGGGTGAGCTGTTGAAGGACGCCGACGTGGTGCTTGTGATCAACGCGTTGGCACCCTGGTGGCCAGACCGCGCCGCGCCGAGCCCCGACGCCACCGTGATCCAACTCGGCCCGGACCCGCTGTTCGCCCGCTCGACACCGATGCGCAGCTTTCGCTCGGACCTGACCCTGGCCGGCGATACCGGGCCCGCACTGCTCGAACTGATCGAGGCAGTCCGGGCTCAGGGCGTCGACAGGGCGCACGTGGACGCACGCCGCGCCCGCGTCACGGCTGCGTCCGATGCAGCGCGCGAATCCGCTCGAACACAAGCTGCCACAGGCAACGGCACGCCGATGTCAAAGGAGTGGGTCAGCCACTGCCTCGGCCAGGCCATCCGCGGTCAGCGTGCGAGTGTTTTCCACGAGCTCGGTTGCCCGCTGCCTGCGCTGGAACTCGACACCCACCTCAGCTATTTCCAGGAGCCGCACGCCGGTGGGCTCGGTTGGGGGCTACCGGCGGCGATGGGCGCACAACTGGCAGACCCGGACCGACTCTGCTTCGCAACCGTCGGCGACGGCAGCTACATGTTCGCCAACCCCACGGCGTGCCACCAGGTGTGCGAGGCTCTCGGCCTGCCCGTCATCACGCTGGTCCTGAACAACGAAGAATGGGGCGCTGTCCGCCACTCGGTTGAAGGACTTTACAAGAACGGACTCGCGCGCAAGTCCAACGACGTGCCGCTCACGTCACTGCGACCGAGCCCCGACTTCACACTCACAGCCCAGGCGAGCCGTGCCCACACCGAAACCGTGACCGACGGGGGTGCACTGCCCGCTGCACTCGATCGAGCGATCCACATCGCCCGAACTGAACGCCGGCAGGTGTTGCTCAACATCGCGATTGAACGCGCTCACCGACACTGACACCGGGGCTCACCGGACCGCCGAGCTCCGGTGAACGCATCGGCGACCCAGACCATCTGGCCCGCTGTCCCACTGGCCCGTTTTACACCAACCGCGCCAGGCGAGTGTCTCCTGTGCAATCTGCGTGAGACGTGGGCAATCAGTTGGTCAATTGCAACTGTGGTAGTGACGTCAACGCCGGGCCCGCCGCTCTGCTCGACCTCCAGTCACAGCACACGGAACGCGCTGCCGTCTCGCCAACAGGCCGGGGACGACAAGGCGCTCCGTCGTTGGCGACACGCGGCCGCGGATCAACACCGTAACCTGATGTGATACCGTAATCCCGTTCCATCTGGGCATCGCGTGGCGCGTTCACTCGGGCGGACGACCCGAGACGCCCGTCGTCACGCCATGAGGTTGCATGAAACCGCTGATCGACGTCAAAAACCTGTCCATCCAGTTCAAGACCGACGAAGGGCTGATCACGGTCGTCGACGACGTCTCGTTTTCGATCGGGGCGGGCGAAGTGGTGGGTCTGGTCGGTGAAAGCGGTTCCGGCAAATCGGTGACGGCCAAGGCGCTGATGCACCTCAATGCCAAGAACGCGGTCTACGGGCCGCATTCCAGGATCACCCTGCACACCAACGACGGCGCTGTGGACGTGCTGTCCTTGCGCACAGCGAGCGAGCTGCAAGTGGTGCGGGGCGGCGCGGTCAGCATGATCTTCCAGGAGCCGATGGCGAGTTTCGCGCCGGCCATCTCGATCGGCAAGCAGATGGTCGAGCAGCTGCAACTCCACACCGATCTGTCGGCGTCCGCCGCGAAGGACCTGTCGATCACGATGCTCGACCGCGTTGGCATCCGAGAACCCGCCAGCCGTTTCAACCAGTACGCCTTCGAGCTCTCCGGCGGTATGCGGCAACGCGCGATGATCGCCATGGCGCTGTCGACCAAGCCGCTCCTACTGATCGCTGATGAACCCACCACCGCGCTCGATGTCACCATCCAGGCGCAGGTGCTCGGCCTGATGAAAGACCTCGTGTCCGAGTTCGGCATGGGCATTCTGTTCATCACCCACGACCTCGGTGTGATTGCCCAAGTGGCCGACCGCATCTCGGTCATGTACCTCGGTCGCATCATGGAAACCGGCCCGGTGCGCGACGTCATCCGCAAGCCTGCCCACGCCTATACGCGGGGACTGATCAACGCCCTGCCGAAGCTCGACGACCTCGACGCGCCGCTGATGCCGATACCTGGCGACATCCCGAGCCCGTTGGACCGACCGAACGGCTGCGTCTTCCACACCCGCAACCCCACACTGCAGGCTGGGTCGCGCTACGAAACCGAGGTGCCGCCCTTGAGCGAGGTGTCACCGGGCCACTTTGCCGCGCTGTTTCCCGATGACATTGCAAGCCCGGTTGGCATCGAGACACCGAGCGTCACGCCAGTGGCGGCGCACGCCGACACAAAACCCGAGTCGACCGGCGGGCCGCTCGTGACGATTGACCGCGTCTCGGTGCACTATGCACTGGGTCGGCGCTGGATCGGGGAGACACCGGTCGTCAAGGCGGTCAACGAGGTCAGCCTGTCCATCGAGAAAGGCTCCTTCTACGGCCTGGTGGGCGAGAGCGGCTCGGGGAAGACCACGCTCGGGCGCGCCATCCTGCGTGCGGCACCGGTGACGCACGGCGCAATCGTCTACGACGACGGTGACGTCCGCTACGACGTCGGCGCGCTCAACCCGACCGAGTTGCGGGACTACCGCCAACGCAGCCAGTTGATTTTCCAGGACCCGTATGCGGCACTCAGCCCCCGCATGACCGTGCGCGACATCATCGCTGAACCCCTGGAGGTCATGGGCCTGACCAGCAGCCGCGCCGAGACCGACGAGCGGGTGCGCGACATCGCGGCCAAGTGCCGCCTGAACCTCGAGCACCTGCGCCGCTTCCCGCACGCCTTTTCGGGCGGTCAACGCCAGCGGATCTCGATCGCACGGGCCCTGGTCTGCGGTCCGAAGTTCGTTGTCGCCGACGAGGCTGTCGCCGCGCTGGACGTGTCAATCCAGGCCGACATCCTGAACCTCCTGAAGAGCCTGCAACACGAACTCGACCTGACCATTCTGTTCATCAGTCACGACCTGTCCGTGGTTGCCCATGTGTGCGACGAAGTGGCAGTGATGTACCACGGCGAAATCATGGAGCAGGCTCACACCCGGTCGATCTTCAGCAACCCGGGACACGCCTACACCGATGCGCTCCTCTCGGCGATCCCGTCGCTCGACCCCGACACCCCACTGAATGCGCGGGTGTACGAACCGACGACCGCGGCCGCGCAATTGGCCTAGCGACGGTCCGGGTTGTCACGGTTCGCTCGCTGAGCACGCTGGCGCCGCACCACAGCAGAGTGAACAAAAGTGCAGCTGCACGTGGACTGCATTGCAACGTTGCGATAGATTGACTCGTCAACCAAACCACAACACACCATGGCGCCTGTAAGACGGCGCAGAGACCGGCAGACCACCACTTGGAGGCACCCATGTTGAAACGCTTGAAAACCACGGCCGTGGCGTTGCTCGCTGCGCTCCCTGCGACGGCCGCGCTGGCCGAGGTGAACCTCACGTCCAACACCGCCGGCGCCGGTACCGCGGTCGGCCTCACGGCCACGGCGCTGGTCGAGTACGCCGCCGACCGCGGCATCGCCAATATCCAGCTCAAGGACGGCCAAACCGGCACCAACTACGTCCAGGCGCTGGCCGAAGGCAAGGTCGACATCGTCAACGGACCGTTCATTCTGCCGTTCCTGCTGACCCGAGGCGCCGGTCCCTATGCCAAGCTTGGCAAGGAAAAAGGCGCCGAACTCGGAGCGAACATCCAGTTGCTCTACCCCTACACGCTGAGCGTCTTCAGTCTCTACGCCTACGACGCCAAGGGCATCAAAGGTTGGGGCGACCTCAAGGGCCGCAAGGTGTTGAACGGGCCCCCGCGCGGCGCGGCTACCACCAACTCGCGCGCCCTGATCCAGCTGTTCGGCGGCGCCAAGGCCGAGACCGACTACGAGTCGGTCACCGTCAACTGGAACCAGGCCGCCTCTGCCGTGATCGACGGCACCGCTGACGTCGCCGCGATTCCGCTGATGTTTCCGGGGCCGCGCGTCACGCGTGCCAGTGCCGCCGGCGCGATGACGCTCTTCTCGCTGCCCAAGGACACCTTCGAGAGCGAGCAGGCAAAGAAGCTCCTGAACAAGCCCGGCTCGGTCGCCTACACCATCCCGCTCGCGCAGGCGCAGGCCAGCATGGGTGACAACTGGACCGTGGTCTCCGAGGACGACACCTTCCGCGGCATGGCCGTGGTCGGCGGCGACTTCGTCAACAAGAGCATGGACGAGGACATCGCCTACCAGTTGACCAAGGCCCACATCGAGAACCTCGAGACGCACAAGAAGCTCGCGCCGTTCATGGCGACGCTGAACTTCGGCGTGCTCGACTCGAAAGTAGCCGGACTTTGCGGTCCGAACCCGGTCAAGTTCCACCCCGGGGCCGTACGCGCCTGGGAAGAGGCCGGGCAAACTGTCGCCGACTGTGCAAAGCCCTAGATGCTGATGTCACGGGCCACACACGGGGCTGTGTGCGGCTCCGCCGTGGCACGGATTGCTGCGCGACCAACGCGAGTGTATTCCCACATACACTGCGCTACGGATCTCGCACATGGCCACCCTCACCTCACTGCGCAGCCCGTGACGACACCATCTGACCTCGAAAATAGATTGCAACACAGCGGGCGACCACCGGGGCCGCCCGTTTTTTAACGCAAGTACGTCACGCAGCTGAGCATCCATGGCCAACAGCGCACCCGCCCAACACGCCAAGCTGACATCCTCCGGCCCGGTCGACGACCTGGTCTACTGGCTCGGGCTCGGCCTGGTGGTCGTCGGGTTGCTGAACGTCACACCGGCGATCCCCGGCTGGGATGAGCTCTGGAAGTCCATCACCGGAAACAGCGGCTTCAAAGTCAGACGCTTCCCGACCGAGTGGCTCTACCCGATCGTGTTCTTCTGGATGATGCTGATCGTCGCGCTGAAGCACTCGATGTGGCGGAGCTGGTTCGACCGCGGCGCGCTCACGCGCCGTTTCGGTCTGGTGGTCGACTTTGCGCTGGTGTTCGCCGCCGCCGCAATTTCGTTGAGCTACCTGACCGAGCTCGAAGCCGTGTGCCTGATCGACGTGGTCAAAGGCGACCGTGCCGCCCTGGTGCAGCAGGCCCTGGACGCCGACATCGAGTACGCCGAACTGCTCGGCCTGCCGATCCCCGACACCGCCGACGACCCGGCCTGCCAAAGCACCACCGGCGCGTGGTTGCCGCTGATCCTGTTCGCCTCGGTCGTGGTGTTCCTGATCTACAACATCAAGGTCTGGGGCTTCCCGCTGGTGCTGGTGTCGCTGCTGATCGCGACCTACACCTTCGCCACCGTGATGAACTGGTACGTCAACGGCGCAGACGGTCAAAACAAGTACCTGATCACCATCCTCAGCAGCGAAGAGCCGCGCAGCCTGACCTCGGGCCGCGAGTTCGTGCGCGACGCGCTGATCAACAACACCGCCGGCCTGCT
>JBCCUP010000050.1 GCA_039196715.1 Pseudomonadota bacterium | reverse complement strand
CGGAGTCGTTGGGGTTTTTTGATTCGGGGCTGGAGTACGTTCAGCCCTTCATCTACAGGAAGCCGGAGTCATGAGCGAGTCACGGGTGTTGGTTGCCCGCATCGGGCAAATGCAAGTCACGCACACCGGTGACACCTTGAAAGCCATCATGGGGTCGTGCGTGGGCGTGGGCCTGCTGTGGCCGAAACGTGGGGTCTACGCGTTGAGCCATTGCCTGCTGGCCAACTCGAGCGGTGACGGATCCGAGCTGAATGCGAAGTATGTGAGTGACGCCATTCCGATGATGCTCGAGGCGATGGGCGTCGAAACGCGCCGCGACCGCTTCTCCTTGAAGGCCGTGGTCGTCGGCGGCGGCAACATGCTGCAGGAGAACGGCACGGCGGAAGCAGAGGAGATCGGCCCGGGCAACCTGAATGCCGCGCGTGAACACCTCGCCAAGCACGACATCATCATCGAACGGCTGCAGGACGCGGAGGGCAACGCCTCCCAGCTGTTCATCAACGGCGAGACTGGCGAATACGAAGTGGTGCTGATACCCAAGCTTGTGGTGTGAGCGACACCCGGCACTCGCGGGGAGCGGCCCCGTGCGACGTGCCACGGAGGAGAACGAGGTGGAAATGAACAGTGGCACGAAAGACATGATCTACGGGTCGTTCATGCTTGGCAGCACCGAGCTCGCGGTCAACGCGAGCGAGTTGCAGGAGGTGGTCAACCTGCCCGATGACCTCAAGGCGGTGCCGTTGGCACCCGACTATTTCGTCGGTGTGTTTTCCCTGCGCGAAACCGTGGTGCCGGTCATCGACATGCGGGCGCTGCTCAAGCAACCGCCCAACGACACCGAAGACGACGAGCGGCGCGATTGCATCGCGATCATTCGTGTTGGCAACAGTCGCATGGGCCTGCTGTTCGACTGTACGTCGGAAGTCTTGCGGATCACGCGAGACCAGATCGAGGATTTCGACTACCACGACCTCGAAGACGGTGAGCCGGCGCCGGTCAAGGGCATCATCTCACTCGACAGGGGTCAACGGCTGGTGCAGGTGCTCGAGCCGCTCAGCCTGTTGAAGCTGCCGGGTGTGCCGCTGTCGAAGAAACACCGGTCGTCCGAATCGACGGCGACCCAGCGGCACAGCCTGCGTCACCGGTGTATCACCTTCGGTGCCAGTGGCAGCCGTTACGGTTTTCGCATCGACGCCGTCAGCGAGATCATTCCGATGCGGGAGTTGGAGCAGACCGGTCTGATGTCGGAAACCTGTGTCGGCGAGATCGAGCTGCGCGGCACGGTGCTGCCGGTGCTCGATTTCTCGCGCTTGCTCGACAGCGAGGCGAGCAGCCAGACCTCCGAGACCAGCCGGATCGTCATCGCACGGGTGAACCAGCATTCAATCGGGTTCAAGGTCGATGTTGTCGAGGGCATCACCGAATACACCTGCGAGGACCTCCAGCCCCTGCCGCGTTTCGAGGACCACTCGCGCGTGTTTCTTGCCGGCTGTGTCGTGCAGGAGCACGCCACCGACATTTGCCTGATCGACCACGACAAACTCTACGCCACCCCGGAGGTCATGCTGCCCGCCGAGGCCGGCAGCTTTCTCGAAAGCGACATGGCCGTCTCCGGGGACCGCGAAAACCAGACCTACCTGCTTGCGTCGCTCGGCTACGAGTTCCTGCTGCCGGTTGCGGACATTTCCGAGATCATCGACTGCCCCGACACCGTCAGCCCGGTGGCCGGCGCCCCGGGGTTCATCGACGGCATCTTCAACCTGCGCCGTAAGGTGGTTACGGTTGTTGACATGCGGGCCCTCTACGCGCTGGGTGAACGCCAGTCCGATCTCGAACCCAAGTTGGTCATCGCCGAACACGCCGGTGGTTTGATCGGGCTCCGAGTGGACGGCGTGAAAGACATTGTCAAGGTCACCTCTGATCGCTTGCACCAGGCGCCGCAGACGCTGCTCGCAGGCTGGTCACAGGCGTGCCGCGAGGACATTCAGCAGGTATTCATGGAGGACAACACGGCTCACCCGATCCTGCCACTGTCCTCGGCGCTGGGCCGCGTCGCGCCGGTGCCTGATGCGGCCGACGCACAACGCGCTGCCTGATCGGGACGCTGCTGTCGCGATCAGGCTCAGGTGGCGCTGACCGCACTGACGAAGTGGATGTGGGCGGGTACCCGCGTGCCAGCGTCGTGTTCACCGCCTTCGAACGCCGCCCGCACACGCTCGACGATGGCCGCGCGGTCCACCTCGGTGGGCGGGTACTCACGGTACACGCGCGACACCGGCCCGAGGCCGCTGGCGAGTTCGGCGGCGGTCGGCGCTGAACCGGCAACGTGCAAACCGACCTCGCGCGAGACGATGGCGATGTCGGACCAGCCTGCCGCGGCGAGAATCCGCTGGATGTAGTCACTGTCGCCGAACGCAGTGGGGCCGGGCTTGCGCGGATCGCGTGGCGGCACCGCGCCAAGCTGTGCCACCGCGGCCTCGAGCGGGTCGGCAAACCACGGGTTGTCCTCAATCTCACCCCACGCGGCGAACGCCAGCCGCCCACCCGGGCATGTGTGCGCCCGCAGGTTGGTGAACGCTGCCACCGGGTCGCTGAAGAACATCACGCCGAAACGCGACACGACGACGTCCGCATGCAGCCCGAGGGTGGCAACCTGGGCATCGGCCTCGATCAGGTGGACGTTCGTGATCGCAGCGCGTGCCAGCCGCGCGCGCGCGTCGTCGAGCAGCGAGGTGGACACGTCGAGGGCGTGGACGGTGCCTGCGTCACCGACGTGGTGGGCCAGCGCTGCCGTGGTGTCGCCGTTGCCGCAGCCGACGTCGATCGCACACTCGCCCGCGCCAGCGGCGGCCAGTGAGAGCACCTCTTCGGTGATCTCTCGAAAGAGGGTGTCGAGCGCGTGTTGGTGGGTTCGCCATTGCTCGCCACCCCGCTGGTTCCAGAAGCGAATCTCGTCTGCGTTGCTCATGCGCCGGCCTGCATTCGGGTACACCGTTTATCATGACACGGGCCGCGCGAGCGGCCCATCTGATCACCACTCAAGGCGAGGAAGGTCGAATGCGCAACGTGCTGTTCATTGTCTGCGACGAGATGGCGCGCACGGCGCCGGGGTGCTATGGCAACGCCACAGCGCAGACCCCGCACATCGATGCCCTCGCTGCGTCCGGCGTGCGCTTCAGCCGGGCGATCACACCGTCGCCGATTTGCATCCCCGCGCGCGCGAGCCTTGCCACGGGCCTCGCGGTGCACGAACACGGCTGTTGGTCGTCGGCACAGGCCTTCGCCGGTGCGCAGCCCACCTGGATGCGGCGCTTGCGCGGCCACGGTGCGGACGTGGTGTCGATCGGCAAACTGCACTACCGCGAGCCGGGCATCGACTACGGTTTCAGCGACGTGCGCTTGCCGATGTTCGTGGCCAACGGCGGTGTCGGTTGGGCCGAGGCGCTGCTGCGCTCGCCCTTGCCCGACTACCCCGGTGCTGCGGAGATGGCCGCCGACGTCGGGCCGGGTGACACCAGCTACACCGACTACGACCACGCCATCACCGACGACGCCGAAGCCTGGTTGCGCGCGCGCGTCGCAGAAGACGGCCCGTTCGCGTTGTCGGTCTCGCTCGTCTCGCCCCATTACCCGCTGAGCGCCCCCGATACGCACTGGGCACGGTTCGACGGCGTGAGCCTGCCCGCAACGCTCGAGCATCGGGACGCGCACCCGGTGCTCGAGCAGATGCGCGCGTTCTGGGACTACGACGCCCACTTCACACCCGCGACGCGGGCCGCGGCACGGCGCAACTACTGGGCCCTGTGCGCGCTGGTCGACGACGCGGTCGGGCGATTACTCGCTGCCCTGGACGCGACCGGCTTGCGGGCCAACACCGACATCGTGTTCACCAGCGATCATGGCGACATGCTCGGCGACCGCGGTTGGTGGGCCAAGTCGGTGATGTTCGACGGCTCGGTGGGCGTACCGCTGATCGTCAGTGGCCCGTCGCTCGACGGCCGGCGTGGGGTGTGTGACACGGCGGTCAACCTGACCGACATCGGTGTCACGCTCGAGCACATGATGACAGGCTTGTCCCCCGGTCAGCCCGATCAGCCCTGGCAACCGCGCTCGCTGCTCGACATCGCACGTCAGCCCGACTCTGCCCGCCCGGTGTTAAGTGCCTACCACGACGGTGGCAGCCCTTGCGGATTCGTGTTGCTGCAGCGCGGCGGCGACAAGCTCATCCGCTACGCCGACGGCTCTGCGGACCAGTTCTTCGACACCGTCGCCGACCCGCTCGAGCTGCACGACCGCGGTGCCGAGTGCGTGCCGGCGCACCGGGAGCTGGCGGCGCTCTTGCCCGAGATCTGTGATCTCAAGGCGTGTGACCGGGCGGCTTTTGCCTCGCAGGCTGCGGTGCTCGCGTCGCTGGGTGGTGAGGCCGGCCTGCAGGCGCTCGCCCCCTTTAACCACACACCGGTCGGCAGTTAAGCTGGTGGCGTCACACGCACAATCGGGATACCGCCGCGTTCGCATGGGCCAAGCACAACAGACAAGACCGGGCGCCGTGGGGCGCGCACTGAGCGCGTGTGGGGTGGCCCTGGGTCTCACCGGTTGCCTGCTGACCGGCGGCACTCAGGCCCTCGATGCGTTCGACGCGCTCGAACCGGTGTCGGTGTACGCGGTCTCCGACACGGACCTCAGCCTCGAGTGGGTCGACGGCGACAACAGCCTCGCCGAGGACAGTGCGCTCTGGGAGTCGGTGCTCGATCTTCTGCCGGCCACCTACCTGCGCGGGCGCGTGGTCGAATTCCAGGTGTTCAGCGACGGACCCGAAGAGACCCTCGCCTACGTCGCCAAGCTCGACACCGTGGCCGACACCTGGGTGTTCGCGCTGGATTACGTCGACGCGGCCGAGGCCGACGAAGGCGAGTGGGTGACCACCCTGACGCACGAGTACGCGCACATCGTCGCGCTTGGCGGCGGCGAACTCGACGGCGAGGCGAGTTCGTGCGAGCGCAGTTTCGCGGTCGAGGAGGGCTGTGCGCTGCCGCACTCGTTGCTGCTGGCCTGGGTCAAGCGTTTCTGGCCGCTGACCCTGCAGCGCGAGCACGGTGCACTGGTGGGGCACGACGTTGCGGACGCGGACGGTCTCGCCGAATTCTACGAGCGCTACCCGCTGGACTTCGTCAACGAGTACGCCGCGACCAACCCGGTCGAGGACGTGGCGGAGAGTTTTGCCTATTTCGTGTTTCTCGACGACGACATCGACGCCGCGACCCGGCGCGAGCACAAGGTGCGGTTCTTTTACGCCTACCCCGAGCTGGTGGCGTTGCGCTCGGCGATCCGGGCGCGGACGCCGGTGCGCCGCGCCTCGATTGACAGCGACGCCAGCGAGTGAGCCACGACGCCATGGTCATCGTCTACCGCGCCGCCAACCCGCAAGAGGCGCACATCGTCGCGGGCATGCTGCAGGCCGAGGGCATCGAGGCGTACGCCTCCGGCACGCTGTTGCAAGGCGGTGTCGGCGAACTCGCCGCGACCGATTTCGCCCTTGTGCGCGTCCCCGAACACGACGCAGTTGCGGCCAAGGCGTTGGTGCAGGACTACGACAGCGGTGCGGTTGCGGCCGCTTGGGACGCGTCCGGCGACGCGGTCGACGTCGACGAGCGGGCGCTCGCCCCCCGCACGCCGTGGTCGCAGGTGCTGATGTGCCTGGCCGTCGTCGCATTGGCGTTGCTGGTGGTGTTGAGCTGGGTCTAGATCACGCGGTCGTGCGGCTCGCGCCCGGCGAACAAGGCGTCGAGGTTGTCGAGCAGGCAGGTGGGGTATCCGCCGTGTCAGGCTAGCCCGCGCAGCTCACCCTTGCCGGCGTCGCGCGTCGCCCTGAGCCCTTGCCTCAGGGCGTTGTTGGCGATGCACTCGGAGTGCGCTCGGTGTGCAGGTCGCCCCGGTCCCCGTGCTGGTGCACCTGCTTCGTCGATGCGGCTGTGGCTCCGTCGCAGGCGATGAGGATTGACGTCGCATTTGCGTTCCAGGCGCGAGTCGACCGCCGCGGGCCGTCGGCGGGACACAAGGACAGGGGCCTCACTGAAACGGAATTCAGTCTGTGGGGCGCTTCGCCTTGGGCAGGCTGGCCTCGACGGTGTCGAGCAGCGCCTGCCGCGCGAGCTCGATCGCGCCGCCCAGCGGACGGTCCACCGTGAGCGTGGGCACCCGTTGGCGGATGGCCGCGTGCAGCGCCGCGCCGATGGCACCGAGTGCGGTGCGGCCGCGCAAATCGATCGCCTGGCAGGCCACCAGCGCTTCGAGCGCGACGAGCTGTTCGAAGTCGGCGGCCTGGGCCGTGAGTTGCTCTGCGCTGTGGGCGGTCATCGGTGCCACGTCCTCGACCGCGTCGCTGACCGGCACGCCCGCGAGCACGGCGGGTTGCGCGCGGTGCGCGATGCGGGCCAGCAATGCCACGGCTGTCTTTTGGCTCGGCACCCAGCCCGCTGAGGGTGGGCCGGTTGGTGAGAGGTACTGTGGCAAGCCGGAGCGGGTGGGGTCCATCATCCGTTGCATGCGTTGCACGCTGGCGTTCGCCATGGCCACGGTCGCAAACAACACCGACTGCAGGTGCAGCGCGAGCGCCGGAGCGACGAAATTGGGCGAGGAGAGCAGCTCGCCGTCGTCGAGCACGACCGGGCTGTCCGGGCTTGCATTGAGCTCATCCTCCCAGGTGTCCACCGCGGTGTCGAGCGCGGCCTCCGCTGCGCCGATCACCGGCGCCACGGTGCGAAAGGACAGCGCTTCCTGCACCCGGCGAGGTGTGATTCCGGCCTCGTTGATGGCGGCCCGAAACCAGGCTGCGACGGCGCCCTGGCCTGGCGCCGGGCGCAGCGCATTCACCCGCGCGTCAAACACCACCGGGTTGGCCTCGTAGCCGAGGTAGGACAGCAACGTTGCGTGTTTCTGCAGCGTGGTAGCGAGGCGGGCGGCGTGCAGTGCGTGGCCGGCGAGGCTGACCGTGAGGCCGGTGTGGCTCGCGAGGACCAGCCCGTCCTTGGGTTGCAGTGGCGGTGGGGTCAGGCCGCGGGCGGCGAGTGCACGGGCCGCTTCGACGCGTTGGCCGGTGTCCCAGAGTTCGCCGTCTCCCAGCAGTGCGAGCCCGGCGTGGGCGTTCTGTGTGAGGTCCGCTGCGCCGATCGAGCCGGTATCCGGAAATACTGGTGCCAGGCCTGCGTTGTGTACGGCGAGCAAATGTGCGAACGTACCCGGGCTCATGCCACTGTGGCCGTGCGACGCGCTGATCAGGCGCGCCAGCACCGCGCCGCGGCTGATCGACTCGGGCACCGGCTCGCCGCAGGCGACTGCACGGCCCGCCAGAATCTGGCGCTGGAACGCGGCGATGTCGGCGTGGGGAACGCGGCGGTCGACGTTGGCGCCGAGGCCGGTGGTGAGGCCGTAGACCGGCGTGCCCCGGGCCGCGTGCTCGACGACGTGGCGGTGTGCACGCGCGACGCGTGATTCGGCGGCGGGAGCGAGCGACACCGGTTGCACGGTCTGTGACGCCGCCTGAAACGCCGTCAGGGTGACACGCGTGCCGTCGAGTTGCACGGTCAGAAGAAGCGCAGGCGCTGGCCGATGCCGCGGTCGCGCGCCTTGGCGAGCATGGCGTGGCCGAGCGCGATGTCCGAGAGCGACAGCCCGCGGTGCCAGAACAGGATGGTTTCGTCGTCGGCCTCGCGCCCCGACTTGCTACCGGCGGCGATCTCGCCGAGTTCGGCATGCAGGCTGTCGGCCGTCAGTTTGCCCTGGTCGACGTGGGCGCGCAGCGCACCAAAGAGCCCGTGTGCCTGACCCCAATCGTCCATGACCACCTTGTCCATGATGTCGATCAGGTCGAGTTCCACGGCGGACATGGTGCCGTAGGGCACGACCAGGGCGCCGGGTTTGACCCAGGCTGTCTTGAAGAGCGGTTCAGGCTCGGGCAAGCGTGAGGCCTCGACCAGAATGTCGGCGCCCTCGAGGCAGGCCTGCCAGGTGTCGGTCACGACGATGTCGCGGCCGAGGTCGGCGCGCAGGCGCGCGGCGAACGCCTCGCGGCTTTCCGGTCGGCGGGAGTGCACCCGCACCTCGTCGAAGTCGAACAGGTGGCAGAGCAGGCGCACGTTCCAGTAGGCGGTGCCGCGTGCGCCGATGTGGGCGAGCACCTTGGGTTGCCGCGGGCCGAGGTGCTTGGCGCCGAGGGCGGTGATCGCGCCGGTGCGCATCTCGGTGATGCCGGTCGCGTCGACGATCGCCTTGGGTGCGCCCATGTGCGGGTCGAACAGCGTCAACAGACCGTACTCCGACGGGCGCCCTTGCAGGTAGTTGGGCACGAAGTCGCCGACCACCTTGACCCCGGCCGAGTCGATCTCGCCACCGATCCAACCGCGCAGCACGTTGAAGTGCCCTTCGACGTCCGTACGCGGCCGGATGTGGGTGCGCGGCTCGATTTCGGTCTCACCGCGGCCCTGGGCGATCAGGGCCAGTTCGACGGCGTCGAGGATCTCGTCGTCGGTGATTGCGAGCGACTCGATGTCGAAGCGGTTGAGGAAGTCGAGGTAGACCGGTACGTCGCCGTCTGTGCTCACGGTGGGCACACTCCTGCAGTGGGTTGAGGTGGCCGCGCGCGGGTCACCTCAGAGGTTACTCAACAGGTCGCGCTGTTCCAGCGCGAGCAGAAAGCGCTTGGTTTCCAGGCCGCCGCCGAAGCCGGTCAGGGAGTTGTCCGCACCGATGACCCGGTGGCAGGGCGTCATGATCGGCAACGGGTTCGCGCCGTTCGCGGCGCCGACGGCGCGTGACGCCGTCGGCTTGCCGATACGCCTGGCGAGTTCGCCGTAGGTCAGGGTCTCGCCGTAGGGGATGGCCTGAAGCGCGGTCCACACCTGCTTCTGGAAGTCTGTGCCGGTGTGCTGTTGGGTCACGGTGAAGCGGGTCAGCTCGCCCGCGAAATAGGCGTCGAGCTGGCGTCGCACCTCGCCGAAGAAGCCGTCGTCGCGCGGCCAGTAGTCGGCCGGCGACATCGCCCGGCTGCCGCCGGGGAAGCTCAGGTAGTGCAACGCGCGTTCGTCGCCCGCCATCAACAGCGGACCGACCGGACTGTGGTGGTAGCTGTGTCGAAGGGGCGGCGTCATGCAGGGCGGGTCGCGGTCTGGGGACGCCCCGCAGTGTATCGCAGTTGCCGGCGGCTGCGCGGCGCCCGCCCCGCCGCTTGTGCCGGTCCCGGCGAAACCCGACAATTCGCGGATGCAAACGCCCGACTACCGCACGCTGATCGACGACGAGACCTGGCGGTTCATCCGCGAGACCGAGTCGCACTACCCGGCCCACACGGTCTCGCTCGACGTCGCCGGGCAGCGGCGCGTCTACGACACGATGTGCGCGGCCTTCCGACGACCCCGGCCCGACACGGTGATTTCCACCGACGTCAACGCCGAGCGCGACGGCTTGACGGTGCCGGTGCGGGTGTACCGCAGCACGGTGTTCGCGCCCGCGGCGGTGTTGTACCTGCACGGTGGCGGCTTTGTCGTTGGGGGATTTGACAGCCACGACGACGTCTGTGCGGAGCTCGCCGAGCGCACCGGGCTTGCGGTCGTCGCGGTCGACTACCGCCTCGCACCCGAGCACACCCACCCGGCCGCGTTCGCCGACGTGCTTGCCGCCTACCGCTGGACCTTCGACCACGTCGACGGCCGCGTGATCCTCGCTGGCGACAGCGCGGGCGGCTGCCTCGCGGCGGCGCTCTCGCACGTGCTGCGCGGCGCCCAACGGCCGCTCGGCCAGGTGCTGATCTACCCGGGCCTCGGCGGGGACGTCGACGCGGGCTCCTACCTCGCGCACGCCAACGCGCCGATGCTGAGCCGCGACGATGTGCTGTTCTACCACCGCGTCTACAGCGGCGAGCGCGACCTCAGCGCCGACCCAACCTTCGCGCCACTCGCGTCGACCGATTTCGGCAACCTGCCGCCGACCGTCGCGATCAGCGCGGGTTGCGATCCGCTGCGCGACGACGCGCGCGTGTACTGCGAGCGGGTCACCGCCGCGGGCGGTGAGGCGACCCACATCGACGAGCCGGGTCTGGTACACGGCTACCTGCGGGCTCGCCACAGCGTGGCGCGGGCGCGCGCGAGCTTTGATCGCATCGTCGAGGCGCTGAGTGACTTTGCGCCCGTCGATGCGGTGCCGGCGGCTGAGGCCGCCCCGAACGCCTCGCGCGACGACACACCGTCGAGCTGATCAGACCGTGATGCCGTGGCGTGCGAGGTCGGCGCGCAGCGCGTCGGCCGAGGTGAACACGTGGCCCTGCCAGCCCGCCGCCTCCGCGGCGGCGATGTTTGGCGGAGAATCGTCGATGAAGTAGGTGGCCGCGGGGTTGAGCGCGAAGGCGCTGACGTGGTGTCGGTAGATTCCGGGCTCGGGCTTGATCATGCCGACATGGCCTGAAATCGTGCGCCCGCGCGGCGCGTCGAGCTCCGGAAAGCGCAGCCGCACCTCGGCGTAGGTGTCCTGGTTGAAGTTGCTCAACAAGGTCACGTCGCGGCCCTGTTCGACCAACGTCAACAGGATGTCCGCGGTGCCCTCGACGGCGCCTGGCACGGTCTCGTGCCACCGCCCGCGCCACGCGCGGATCAGATCGGCGTGGTCGGGGTAGTCGGCGATCAGCAGTGCCTCGGCCAGCGTCCAGTCGCGGCCGCGGTCCTGTTCGAGGTTCCATTCCGTGGTGCAGACATTGGCGAAGAACCACGCGCGTTCGGCGTCGTCGGGAATGAGCTTGCGGTAGAGCAGCTCGGGGTCCCAGTGCAGCAACACGCGTCCGATGTCGAAGACGATGTGCTCGATGGTGTGGGGCATGGTGTGCAGCGGCCGGTGCAGGTGTGCGTGCTAGAGTAGCCCGAATCCTGACGCGCCTGTGTGACCGATGTCGACCCGCCCGCTGCCCGAAGACCCTTCACCGGCCACCAGCCGCGCCGAAGTCCGCCTGCCGTGCACGAACCTCGTGGCGGAGATGCGTTTTTTTCAGGAGACCCTCGGGTTTCGGCTCGAGGAAATCTACCCCGCCGACGATCCACGCGTCGCCCTGGTGTCAGGCCACGGCTTGTATCTTCGCCTTCAGCTTGACGCGCCCGAAGCGCCCGCCACCGTACGCATTCTCAGCGACGCCCCCGAGCACGTCGCCAAGGGTCGGACACAGCTCGTGTCGCCCGGTGGCAACCGGGTGGAAGTGGACGCGCTCAACCCGAGTTACACCACGCCTGTGCCGACGCAGGAGTTCATCGTGCGACGTCTGGTCGACCGGGCGCCCTGGGTGATCGGTCGGGCCGGCATGCAGTACCGCGACCTCATTCCCGGCCGCTTGGGCGGCAGCATCATCGCCTCCCACATCCGCATTCCGGAGGGTGGCCCGGTGCCCGACATGGTGCACTACCACGTCGTCGGGTTTCAGCTGATCTATTGCTACCGTGGCTGGGTGCGCCTCGTCTACGAGGACCAGGGCGAGCCGTTCATCCTGAACGCCGGGGATTGCGTGACCCAGCCGCCGCAGATCCGCCACCGTGTGCTTGAGGCCTCGGACGGCCTGCAGGTGATTGAAATCGGCGTGCCGGCCGAGCACATCACCACCATCGACCACGACATGACGTTGCCAACGGCCACGGTGAACCGCGAGCGCGAATTCCAGGGCCAGCGTTTTTGCCACCACCTGCTCCACGAGGCTGTATGGCAAGCCTGGCGCCTGCCGGGTTTTGAAGCGCGCGACACGGGCGTGAACGACACCAGCGCAGGCGTCGCTGGCGTGCAGGTCGCACGCTACCGCGGCAATGCCGACACGCCGTCCGTCGCAACAACCCACGACGCCGACATCCTCTTCAGCTTCATCCTCAGCGGCTCGATGGTGTTGCACAGCACCGCGGGCGCCCAGCCGCTTGGCACCGGCGAAGCCTTCGTGCTGCCGCGAGGCGAGCCCCACCGCTACGCCGAGTGCAGTGATGACCTCGAATTGCTCGAAGTGAGCCTGCCCGGTCCCTTTGCCACAGAGGTACGCGCGCCGGCGGACTGAGTGCCGCGTAGCACGGCGCAGAGCCGAACCGGTGGCTGTTCAGGCCATGCGGTTTCGCACCGCGCTGGGTGTGGTGCCATGGTTTCTGTGCCACAAGCGTTGAAGCGCCCGAGCGTCCCGGAAGCCGGCGTGCTCAGCGACCTGATCGATTGGCAAGTTTGTCTCCCGAAGGAGCTGTGCACTGCGCTCGAGACGGGCGAGCTGGATGTAGTCCCGCACGGTGCGCCCGGTCGCACACAGGAAGCGGCGCCGCAGCTGGCGTTCGCTCAGGTGAACGGCCTCGGCCAGCGCAGCGAGGCCGCCACACACGGCGAGGTCTTCGGCGATCCGGTCCTGCACCGCGTGCACCCGCTGATCCGGGTGGTGTCGGCATTGCAGTGTGTCTGCGAGCGGCGTCTGGCTGACCTGGGGACGGCGGTAGATCATGAGGTCACGTGCCACCGTATCGGCCACTGCGTCGCCGAGGGTGTCTTGCACCAGGTGCAGGGCGAGGTCCGTCGCGCTCGAGAGGCCGGCGCTGGTGCAACGGCCGCGGTCGTCGACGAACAGCGTGTCGTCCTCGACGGTGGCGTGGGGCGCGGCGCGGCGAAGTTCGGCCAGCAGGCTGTGGTGGGTGGTTGCGAGGTACCCGTCGAGCAGCCCGGCGCGGGCGAGCATCAGCGCCCCGGCGCACACCGCCCCGACGCGCGCCCACCGTTCGGCGTGGGTGGCGAGCCAGTCGGCGGTGCGAGCGCCGGTGGCCGTGGCAAGCAGCGCGGGCATGTTGGTCGAGCCGATCGCAATCAGCCAGCGCCCGGCTTCGATGCTGCGCGGCAGGGGCGCGATGGCGCCGAACGCCAACCCCTGCGCGGTTGTGGTGTTGGCGTCCGGGCCGATCACGCGCAGCGGCCACGCGACAGATCGGTGGGCAAACACCTGCGCGGGTCCGGCGAGGTCGAGCAGGTGCATGCCGGGCAGCACCAGCAGGTCGATCCCGGTCGGTGGCTGGCTCAGCGACGCGTTTGGTGGCCTCACGGCTCGCCGGCGCGCAACGCCAGCACGCGGTCGAGGTAGCGGCGGTCGGCCGGCCGTGCGGCTGGGTCGCTGCCGAAATCGTCGCGGCAGCCGGGGTTGCAAAATCCGACGGTCTCGCCACGGTACTGCGTCAACGCGCCTGCCGACACCGGCTTGCCGCTGCGCGGACAATGGCGGTTGACCGCGGGGCTCTCAGCCGCCGCCGCCAGGGTCTCGACGGTGTGCACGGTGGCAAAGCGGCGGTGCAGCATCGCAGCCGTGTGGCGGTAGATGTCCGCTGCCGTGATCGTCTCGCCGGCGTCGGTGGTGACGGTGAAGCTCAGGGTCGCGTCCAACACGAAGTCGACTTCGTAACCGGCGTCGCGTGCAGCCCGGGCGGTGGTCTCACAGCACTGGTCGGTGCGGATGCCGCTGATGACCAGCCGTGCAGCGCGCTGGCTGGCGAGCCACGCGCCGAGTCCGTCGGCGTCGAGTGCGCTGTGAACGTGCTTGATGAACGTCGGTGTGTCGTCGGCGAGCGCGACAGCGGGGAGCGGGTCCACCCCGGGCCCGGTCGGGTCGAAGTGGTAGCGGCTGTGGTGGTGCACGCGCGCCACGGGCCAGCCGCGTGTCTGGGCCAGCGCGATCAGAGCGTTTTGCTGACTGAACCAAGCGTCGGTTGCCGGATTCTGCCACTCGGGTTCGTTTTCAAACGCGCGTTGTGCGTCGATCACGAGCAGGGCGGTGTGGGACATGGTGCGGCCTTTTCGGTCAGGGACGTGGGCCACAGTGTGCGCGCCCGTTATGGCGTGTGCGAGGCAAAGTTGGTCCTCAATCCGTCAGTTTCGGACACCCTCGCGGCCCCTGTCGGCAATCGGCTATGGTCTCACTCACCTTGGAGGTGTCGATGCGGTGGTGCATGAGCGGGCAACGGTCAGGTGTCTCGGACAGCGCGCGCATTGCGCTCATCGACGTGTGGGACCACCGTGTCGACTTCACGCGGGGCCCGTTCGCGATGGCGCATGTCACCGTGCAGCACGTGCACGGTCGGGTGGTGTGTGTGCGCGGCGACGACGGCAGCACCGGTCTCGGGGAGGTGGTCTTTTTGCCCTGGCAGACTGCGGCGGGCCGAGCGCAATGCGTGCCGGCCGAGGACACGGTGCTGGGTGGCTTGATCGGCGAGCCGTGGGCTGCGCTCGGTGACGTTGCGGTGCGCCTCACCCAGCGCGGTGGCGCCTGGCGGGGCGTCGCCCTGGCGTTGGAGACCGCTTGGCTCGACAGGGAGGCGGCGGTCCGTGGCGAGCCGCTCGGTCAGGTACTGGGCGGTCGGCAGCAAGCCGATGTGCCGGACTACCTGTCGGTGTCGGAGGGGTCGGTTGCGGCGCTCCGATCCCGGGTTCGGGGCGCGGGGTCGCAGTACGCGATCATCCAGCTGAAGCTGGGGATGGGTTCCGTTGCCAACGACATCCATGCGCTCTCCGCGGTACTGGACGTGATGACCGACGAGCAGGTGTTGCTCGCGGATGCGAACGGCGGGTGGTCCGTTGACGAGGCCATCGACATCATCGCGCAATTCGACGACGCGCGGATACGCTGGGAAGAGCCCTGCACCGCGTACGTTGACAACGCCCAGGTTGCCCGGCGGTCGGGGCGGCACGTCATGGTCGATCAGTGTGTCGGTGACGGGTGCGCCGCGACTCGGGCGATTGACGAGGGCGTTGTGCAATCCCTGTGCATCAAGCCGGCTGCACTCGGGGGGCTGTTGGCCGCACGGGAGCTGCGCGATCGCGCCACCCGGGCGGGGTTGCGCGTGCGCATCGACGGCCCGTGGTGCGGCGACATTGCGGCCGCGGCCATCCTGCATGTGGCCCTGGGTGCGCCGCCCGACAGGCTGATATCGGGCTGCGATCTGCGCGAACCGCTGGCCTTGGCGACTGACCTCAAGGGTTTGGTGTGCGTCGAGGGTGGCCGCATCGCGCCCCCGGCCGGCCCGGGTCTGGGCGCCGGTTTGAACCCGGACGCGCTTGGGCGCCCGGATACCTCCTACGGCGTTTGAAGCCGCGTGCCGCTGTCACGCCCTGCCAGCGCCAATCACGCCGCCACGGACCGGGAATCGACCGTCTCGGTGCGGCGCGGGCAGGGCACGCTGCTATCAGACGATGGCCTTCATGCCGGTCATGAAGCCGCGCAGCTTGGTGCCGACCACTTCGACCGAGTGGGCGCGCAAGGCGGCGTTGATGTCGACGAGGGTCTTGTTGTCGACACCGGCGTCGTCGGCGTCGAGGCCTTTGCCGATCACGTCGCTCTTGAGCTTGGGCATGAACTGCTCGGCCAGCAGCGGACGCGCGGCGTGATCGAACAGGTAGCAGCCGTACTCGGCGGTGTCGGAGATGACCACGTTCATCTCGTACAGCTTGCGTCGCGCGATGGTGTTCGCGATCAGCGGGGTCTCGTGCAGCGACTCGTAGTAGGCGCTCTCCTCGATGATACCGGCGTCGACCATGGTCTCATACGCAAGCTCGACCCCGGCGCGCACCATGGCGACCATCAGGATGCCCTTGTCGAAGTACTCCTGCTCGGTGATCTCGTCTTCGGTGATCGTCTGCTTCTCGAAGTCGGTCTCGGCGGTGGCGGCGCGCCAGCCGAGCAGGTTGGCGTCGTCGTTGGCCCAGTCGGCCATCATGGTGCTCGAGAAGTGGCCCGACATGATGTCGTCCTGGTGCTTCTGGAACAGCGGACGCAGGATGTCCTTGAGCTCCTCGGAGAGTTCCCACGCGCGGATCTTCGCCGGGTTGGACAGACGGTCCATCATGTGAGTGACGCCGCCGTACTTCAGCGCCTCGGTGACGGTCTCCCAGCCGTACTGCACGAGCTTGGCCGCGTAGCCCGCGTCGATGCCTTCCTCGATCATCTTGTCATAACACAAGATTGACCCGGTCTGGAGCATGCCGCAGAGGATGGTCTGCTCGCCCATGAGATCGGACTTGACCTCGGCGATCGGCGAGGATTCGAGCACGCCGGCGCGGTGGCCACCGGTGCCGACCGCCAGGGCCTTGGCGATCTTCAGGCCGTCGCCGTTCGGGTCGTTCTCACGGTGCACGGCAATCAGCGTCGGCACACCGAAGCCGCGCACGTACTCGGCGCGCACCTCGGAGCCTGGGCATTTCGGGCACATCATCACGACGGTGAGTTCGGGCCGGACCTGCATACCCTCCTCGACCAGGTTGAAGCCGTGGGCGTAGTCGAGGCAGGCGCCGTCCTTCATCAGCGGCATGACCGCGTTGACGACCGCGGTGTGCTGCTTGTCCGGGGTCAGGTTCATGACGATGTCGGCGTTCGGGATCAGCTCCTCGTAGGTGCCGACGGTGAAGCCGTTCTCGGTCGCGTTCTTCCACGACTGGCGCTGCTCGTCGATCGCGGCCTGGCGCAGCGCGTAGCTCACGTCGAGGCCGGAATCGCGCAGGTTCAGGCCCTGGTTCAGGCCCTGGGCGCCGCATCCGACGATGACGATCTTCTTGCCGCGGATGTAGTCCACACCCTCGGCAAACTCGTCGCTGCCCATAAAGCGGCACTTGGCGAGTTCTTCGAGCTGAACACGCAGCGGCAGCGTGTTGAAGTAATTCTGTCCCATGGCGGTTCTCCGGCTGGGGGGAGGGAGTCGAGCGGGGCCGGGGCACACCCGGCGGGCCGCACACTGTATCGGTGTGACTGTGTTGCGTAAAATGAAATATCCAGAACGTAGTGTTGCGTTAAACGGGATATACCAATGGAAGAACGCGAAGCCGAGGTGCTCCTGACCCTCGCCGCGACCTTGCACTTCGGCCGCACCGCGACGCGCTGCAACCTCAGCACCTCGGCGGTCAGCCGCGTGGTTCAGCGCGCTGAGGCGCGTGTCGGGCACGCGCTGTTTACCCGCGACAACCGCCGGGTGCAGCTGACGCCGGCGGGGCGTCGGGTGTGCGCGCTGGTGGCCGAGCACAGTGCCGCGTGGGTCCAGCTGCGTGACAGCCTGGACGGGGCGGGCGACGGGCTGCGCGGCGAGATCAGCCTCTATGCCTCGGTCACAGCGAGCTACAGCGTGCTGGCGGATATCCTGCCCGGGCTGCGTCGTGCGCACCCCGGCATCGAGCTCA
Organism: Pseudomonadota bacterium; assembly: GCA_039196715.1. Lineage (NCBI taxonomy): Bacteria > Pseudomonadati > Pseudomonadota > Pseudomonadota bacterium. The sequence goes on along the minus strand of JBCCUP010000050.1, from coordinate 16,238 downwards.
AGCTGCACACCGGCGACCAGGCGGACGGCGTCGAGCGCGTGCTGGGTGGGGTCGACGATTGTGCCGTGGTCGCCGAACCGGACCGCCTGCCGCCGGGCCTCGCCTTCGTGCCCTTGCGCACCTCGCCGCTACGGCTCTACGGCCCGGTGTCCGGTCCGGTTGCCGACGCCATGCAGGTGTGCCTGGACGCCGGGCGCGAACCGCGCTGGGCCGAGACGCCGGTGGTGTTGGCCGAGCACGGCCTCGCGCGCGACCGGCTGCTCGCGCGCTTCAGCGAGCGTGGGGAGTCGCCGCGGGTGTACGCGCAGGTGGCTGGCCACGAGGCGGTGGTCAGTGTGGTCAGCCTGGGTTTTGGCGTCGCGGTGGTGCCGGAGCTCGTGATGGCGCACAGCCCGGTCAGCGAGGCGATCCGGGTGCTGCCCTGGTTCGACGACCTCAAGCCGTTCTCGATCGGGGTGTGTGCCCAGCGACGGCGGCTGGACGACCCGCTGCTGGCCGCGTTCTGGCGGCAGGCCGACCCGGCCAGTGGCGGTCGCTGACGGCGCAGCGACTCAGTCTCGGCATACGTTCGGCGTGCGATTCCTCGGGGAGGGTGCCGAGTTCGCCGACGCGTTCCTCAGCGCGTTGGCGAGCACGGCTTGGACACTCAAGCGGGCCTAGAGGCTGGCCGATAACAAGGTACTGAACCTGTCACGTGATCACCGCTATGCGCAGTCATTCCAACGCGTCGAATCCACCCCTTCAATCCGGTTTTACGCTGATCGAGCTCATGATTGTCATCGCGATTATTGGCATTTTGGCCAGTATTGCGGTTCCGTCCTACCGCAGCTACGTCCAAAAAGCGAATCTCGCGAAGGCGGTGACGCTGGGCACCTCGCTCGCGGACAAAGCCATCGTGTTTTACAACATCAATGGTCGGTGGGCTTCAGAGGCTGAGATGGAAGGCGTCGTTGGAACCGCTGACCGGAACGACTTCGCGAACGACGACAACATCATCAGCGCGTTCGTGACCAACCGAAGAGGGGTCGGTCAGGCCTATGTGCTGTTGACGGCGGCGTCGATTGGGGACACAGCCAACCGTTGGATTGGACTCACGCTCAGTGACAACGGCAGCCAAGTCACCAAAGATTGGTGTGACCCGACCATGCCGGAAGTGGGCATCTATCCAGACGACCTGCGGTCCATGCTGGAATGCTGATATCGCACCGCCGCTGACAGTGCGCAAGGCAACCGTCTGATCCAAGCGGATGCGTTGCAAAACCAGGTTGACGCCCTATCGGTCGAGCGCGCTGTGCCCGTCCAGGTTGGTGGCCATTTGGCGTCGAGCTACACAGGGCGGCGCGTTCCTCTGACCTGACTCCGTGTTCAGCGGTCCTGCCAGTCCGGTTCGCGTTTCTCGATGAACGCGCCGATGCCTTCTTCGGCGTCGTGGGCGAGCATGTTCTCGGTCATGACCTGGCTTGCGTAGTCGTAGGCGGCGGCGAGGTCGAGTTCGCGTTGGCGGTAGAAGGCGCGTTTGCCGGTCTTGACCGTCAGTGTGGATTTTGACGCGATCTTGGCCGCGAGGGCGTTGACCGTGGCGCGCAGCTCGGCTGCGGGCACCACGCGGTTCACAAGGCCCATGCGGTGGGCGGTGTCGGCGTCGACCGGCTCGCCGAGCATCAGCATTTCCATTGCGTGTTTGGCGCTGACAGCGCGCGAGAGTGCAACCATCGGTGTCGAACAGAACAAACCGATGTGCACGCCCGGGGTGGCGAACTGGGCGTCCTCGCTCGCCACCACCAGGTCGGCGCTCGCGGCGAGCTGGCAGCCGGCTGCGGTCGCCATCGCGTGCACCTCGGCGATCACCGGCTGCGGCAGTTGAGTCAGGCTTTGCATCAGCGTGGCGCAGCGCGCCAGCGTGTCCTCGAAGAAGGCGCGCCCGCGGTCGCTGTTCTGTCGGGCGGCGGTCATTTCCGTGAGGTCGTGGCCGGCGCAGAACACCGGGCCGTTGGCCGCAATCACCACCACGCGCACGGCAGGGTTGTCTTGCGCACTGTCGAGCGCAGCCTGAAGTGCATCGAGCATCGCCAGCGACAAACTGTTGCGCGAGGCCGGTGTGTTCAGCGTCAGGCGCAACACGCCGTTGTCGGTGTGCTCCAGAACCGGTGATGCACTCATCGCGACGCCTCGTCTCGTGGTGTGAATGGCAGGGCCTCGACCGTCCCCGGCACCCGCTGATCGGCGTCGACTTGCACCTCGACCCCCTGCCCGGGGGCCGACGCCGAGCGCGCCAGGATGCCGAGGGCGACGTGCGCCCCGAGTCGCGGAGAGTGTATCGCGGATGTCAACGAACCCACGGTCTCGCCGCCGACCCGCACCGGCCAGGGTTCGGCGCAGACCGCGCCTCTCGGGGCGTCGACCCGGACGCCGCACAGGCGTCGTGTGACACCTCGGGTGCGCTGGGCACGCAGGGCGTCCAGGCCGATGCAGCCTGTGTCGGTGTCGAGGTCGCACCAGCGCGCGAGGCCGGCCTCGAGCGGGCTGTCGTCGCGCGTCATCTCGTTGCCAAAGGACAAGAGGCCCGCTTCGATGCGGTCGATGAGGTTCGGGCAGCCCGGACGGATGTCGAACGCCTGACCGGCGTGCCAGAGCGCGTCCCAGGCCGCGCGGCCCTGGGCCGGGGTGGGGTAGAGCTCGAAGCCGCCCTGGCCCGAATAGCCCGAGCGCGCGACCGTGCACGGACTGCCGTCGATCTCGACCGTGGCGGTGCCGAAGTACCGCACGTTGCGGAGGTGGTCGCCATAGAGCGTGCACAGGAGCGCTTCGGCGCGTGGCCCTTGCACCGCGATCGGCCAGATGTCGGCCTCGCCAACGCTCACGTCGAGGTCGGCGCCGCGCGCGAGGCCCAGCGCGTAGAGCGCAACGTCCGAGTCGGCGATCGACAACCAGAAGTGGTCCTCGCCGAGCTTGAGCGTGATCGGGTCGTTGACCAGCAGGCCCCGGTGGTCGACAAGCGGTGTGTAGACGCAACGGCCAACGGCAACGGTGCTGAGGTCGCGCGGGGTCATCCATTGCACGAGGCGACCGGCGTCCGGCCCGCGAATCTCCACCTGCCGCTGACAGCCGACGTCCCACAGTTGCACGTGTTCACGGAGGTGCCAGTAGTCGTCCTCGACCGAATGCTGAAAGGCCTTCGGCAGCAGTGTGTGGTTGACCACCGTGAAGCCGCTGACGCCGAGTGCCTCGACCCGCGCGGTGTAGGGCGTGCGGCGGATGCGCCGCGACATCTGCAAGCCGTTTCGCATGTGTTCAGCCGCCGGGTGGCGACCACCAGAGGCTGTAGCTGTTCGGCGCGATCATCAGCGGCATGTGGTAGCGCGCGGCGGGGTCGGGCAGGGCAAAGCGCACCGTGATCTCATCCACCACGGCGGGCCGCGTGCCGGTGACGTCGGCAAAGTAGTGCGCGGTGTCGACCGCAAACTCGTAGCGGGTCTCGGGTGTCGGCGCCTCGGGTTCGATGTCGGCGCTGAATCGGCCGCCGGCGTCGCTCGTGCCCGCGACGAGTTCGATGTCGACGCGCCCGGGCGTGCGTTGAACGATGCGGATCGGCACGCCGGCTGCGTGCCGGCCGTCGACTGCGCTGAGCAAGTGGGTGGTGAACTGGGCCATGGCTATTCGATGCTCGCCTTGTCGCGTTTGTCACTGGTCGCCGCGACGATCGGGCTGATCACCCCGCGCGCCTTCACGTTCACGCAGGCCGGTTTGCCGCTCGCGAGGGCCCGCGCCATGGCGGGTGCGAGCTCGGCGTGTGTCTCGACCAACTCGCCTTGGCCGCCAAGGCCCTCGAACAACGTGTGAAAGGGGATGTCACGGAAATCGGTTGCGTAGTGCTGGCCGTTCTCGAACAGCCGCTCTTGCTGCTGGGAAATGCAATCCAGGCCCCCGTTGTTGTCGATCACGACGACGATCGGTGCATCCTCCTGGAACGCGGTCTCGATCGAGAGACCGCCGGAGAGGAACGCGCCGTCGCCGCTGATCAGCACGACAGGCGCGTCAGGGTGCAGGCGCTTGGCCGAGAGAGCGAGTGACACACCGACGCCGAGCAGGCTGTAGTTGCCCGGGTGCAGGATGCCGGCGAGCTGCTTGCCACGGTGACCCGCGAGGTTCACGGCGATCTCCGACCAGAAATGCGTGTTGCCGCCGTCGAACACCAGCCAGGCGTCGTCGGGCATCGCGGCCTGCACGTCGAGCGACAGCTGCAGCGGGTGCATCTTGCGTCCGGCCGCCTGGTCGGCGGCGGTCTCCTCGCCAATCGACTGCAGCGTGGCATCGACCCAGTCGTTGCGCTGGGTGCGGTTGGCCGCGAGCCAGTCCGGGGTGCCGGGCCAGCCGTGCGCCGTCGCGTGCGCGTCCAGGGCGTCCAGAAACGCCGCCGGGTCGGCCAGCAGCACGCTGTCGGCGGCGTGGTTGTAAACGAGTTCCTCGTCCGAGCCGTTGACGCAAACGAGGTGGGCACTGTCCGGGATGAACGGTGCGTTGCCGAATTGCATCTGGTTGTCGAGTCGGCAACCGACCATGACCACGCAGTCGCTCTGCTGCAGTGCCCAGCGGCTCGGCGCGTACTGGTGGATGTCCGCGAGCCCCATGTACACCGGCGAGGTCTCGGCCAGCAGCTTCTGGTGGTAGGGCACGTTGAAGACCGGCAGGCTGAACCGCGTTGCGACGCGCTCCAGTGTGCCTTCCGCGCCCGACCACCACACGCCGTGCCCGCCGATCAGGATGGGCCGTTCGGCCGCGCACACGCGCTCGAGAATCGGCGCGAGCGCGTCGGGCGCGGGCCAGGCGCGTGGCGCCGGACGATCGCCGTGCCAGCGGGGCCGTTGGTCGAGCCCGGCGTCGGCGTCGACGTGGGCAAACATCAGGTCGACCGGCAGGCTCAGGTGCACCGGGCCGGGGTAGCCGGTGGTGGCGATGTGCCAGGCGCGGTCGACGAACTCGCGGATGCGGGTGCCGTCGGTGATGCTCGCCGAATACTTGGTGATCGGTGCGGCGATCGCGACGTCGTCGATTTCCTTGAAACCGCCTGCGCCCTGGCGCTTCAGCGTGCTGCTGCCGGTCACGAAGATCACCGGCGTGCGCTCGCCCCAGGCCTCCATGATTGCCGGGATTGCGTTGCAGAAGCCCTCGGGCCCGACGAGGCACACCGACGGTTTGCGCGACACGCGCGTGTGGCCGTCGGCGAGGTGCCCGGCCACCTGTTCGTGCGGGGTGTTGATCACCGGCAGCTCGAGCGCCATGAAGCCTTCGAGTGCGGGGTTGCAAAAGCCGCCCGCCAGCGTGAAGACGTGTTCGACGCCTTTGTCGGCCAGCGCCTCGGCGAGCAGTGCACCGCCGCGCAAACGCCGCCGGTTGCTCACGGTGTCGCTCATGGGAGCCTCACGACGGGGTCTCGTTGGGATCGCTTTGCCATAGGTGCTGTTCGCTGATGTCCACGGTGCGGGTGACGCCGAGTTGCGCCATCACGGTGTCGATGTCGGTGCTGATCAGGTCGACAAGCCGATCGAGTGCGGCGCCGCCACCGGCGCCCAGCGCGTAGAGCCACGGCCGGCCCAGCATACAAAAATCCGCACCGCAGGCGAGCGCCTTGACCACGTCTTCGCCACTTTGCAGGCCGCTGTCGAAGAGGATCGGGCAATCGCGCCCAAGTGCCGCACGGATGCGCGGCAGGATGTCGATTGCGGCCGGTGCCGCGTCGAGCTGGCGCCCGCCGTGGTTCGACACCCAGACCGCATCGGCACCGGCGTCGCGCACGGCGCGCGCGTCGTCGGGGTGGGTGATGCCCTTGACCAGCAGCCGGCCGGGCCAACGCGCGCGCAGGGTGTCAAGAAAGGCGCGGTCGCAGGCACCGCGGCTCGCGCCCCGGTCGAAGGGCTTCGCCGCGTCGAAGTTGGCGGGTGCCGGGGCGCCGCGGCGCCACTGCGACCACGTCCAACGCGGATGCAGGGCGAAATCGACGAGCTGGCGTGCGCCGAGTCGAAACGGCAACTGCAGGCCGTTGCGTTGGTCGCGGATGCGCCGCGAGGCCTGTGGCACATCCACAGTCAGTACCAGGGTGTGGTACCCGGCCTGCAACGCGCGCTCGACCAGCGCCAGTGCGTCGTCGACGCCGCCGGTCACGTACAACTGAAACCAGGCCGTGTTGCCTGCGCGCGCGGCGACCTGCTCGAGCGAGGTGGACGCCGCGGTCGACGTGCACACCGGCAAGGTGCAGCGCCGTGCGGTGTCGATCAGCAGCGTGTCGGCGTCCGGGTGTACCAGGTTGCACAAGCCCATCGGCGCGATGCCGAACGGCCGTTCCCAGGTGTCGTCGAGCAGCGGGGTGCTCAGCGTGCGCCCGTCGGTGGGCAGCAGAACGCGCGGCTGCAGGCGCAGCGCGCGGATCGCCTCGGTGTTGTGGGTCGCGGCGTGTTCGCGCCCGGTGGCGCCCGCGATGAAGTCGAAGGCCAGGCGCGGCAGGCGCCACCGGGCGAGGCGAATCGCATCGTCTGTGCTGAAGAGGGCCGAGTCGGGCCGCATCGAAAGGTCCGGGGTGCAAGCGCCAGCCAGCTTGCGACAGCGCCCCACGCTTGGCAAGCTCGGCAGAGGCCAGGGGAGTTGCCATGCGGTTTGACGACATCAACGAAGGGGATGTGTACCAGGCCGGGCCAGTCTCGGTTTCGGCCGAGGAGATCGTCGCGTTCGCCGAGCGCTACGACCCGCAGTGGTTTCACACCGACCCGGCGCGCGCCGAAGGTGGGCCCTACCGCGGCCTGATCGCGAGCGGCTGGCAGACCTGTGGGCTCGCGATGCGCCTCGCTGTCGACACCGTGTTGACCGGGTCGGAAAGTGTCGGCTCGCCCGGCGTCGACGCCCTGCGCTGGCACGCCCCCGTGCGACCGGGTGATGCGCTGACACTGCGCATCACGGTCACCGAGAAGCGCCGCTCGCGCAAACGCGCCACCCGCGGCGTGCTGTGCTGGCACTGGCAGCTGCACAACCAGGACGGTGTGCAGGTGCTCTCGCTCGACGCGACGAGTCTGTTCGAGTTGTCGGACTGACTTAATAGCAGGGCCTACTATTGGTCATCGGTGCAGTCTGGAAGAGGGTATGCAATGTCCTCGTATTTCGCTGAAACCGGTGCTGTCTCTTGATTTTCATTGCATGAAAATCGGCCAGTGGAGCCAAAAGCAGCCCGTTTACTCATCCTGCCGGCTGGAAAAATCAATTCTCGTTAAGTGAAATTTCTTTGTTTAAATTTGTAGTGCTTGTACGCATATATATTTGATCAATATTAGCTGTGTTTTATAATTTCAATTTAAAGCGACCCAGCGCCTGGCCGAAGCAAAAGCGTACTGATTGCAAATACCGGCCGAAAGGGCTTTGGTGTTTCTGAAGTGGCGTTGTGAAACCTCATTCAATTCAAAACGAGGTTTTAAAACACGTTCTCCCACACGCCTGGTGTCTCAGCTTCGTCATGACCTGATACGTCCGAATCGCAATCGAAACGCGATGACCTAACGGACAGCCGGCTATGACATTGGACAGCACTTCTCAGCCCCAGAAGAAGTGGATTGGCGTACTGCTGATCTGCGGACTTTTCTCATTTGGCTTCTTCACGCACCAGGCTCGCGCGGAGGACCTGACAAGTTCCGAGCTCGATGCCGCAACGGACTCCCCTGGCCTGAACTGGCTGCGCGGCGAGCGATACGACGCGTTCAAAGGCATGATCAAACACCGCATGGTCGATATGCGCATACCTGGGAACGGCACGCTTGACCTGGTTGTCATGCGGGATGACAAATCGATTCTGCTGCCCAAGCTCGCCTACACGGGCAGTGTGGGTCGACACCTCAAGCCGCTCGGCAGCACAGGCGACAGAGGAAGTTTTCGTTGGGTGTACCGCCATGAGGCGGCAACGGGCGGCACGTGTGTGGGGGCCACTGACCAACCGGCTGTTGGCAAGAACCCGATCACGCTCGACTTGTATGGCCAAAAGATCGAGTTTTTCTCTACACGCAACCCGGCGATTGTGGGTAAGGCCCGTTTTCCGTCTAACGCGGCGTTTGTCAGCCCGAAGAACTGGTACATCACCTGCGTCGACAGCGTATTCACCCTGCATGATCCGCGAGGTCAGCGGTGGGTGTTTGATGGAAAGCGCGACACGTTCAGCGATGCCGACTACGGCTACGCGATTTACCTGACCTCGGTCGCGGATGCGTTCGGCAACACGTTGGTATACCGCTACGCCGCCGATGCGTCTGTTGCCGAAGGGATATCTCGCGTCGAGAACAACCCGATTCCAACCAGTGCCCACGACAGCTACAAGGATCAGCCCCGTGTGGTGTCGATCACCGCCTCAGACAACCGCGCAGTGACGTTCACCTACAACGGTGACACGCTCTCCGGGTACGAGGACAACGGTTCACCACGAAAGCGTGTCCGCACCGTCATCCACGAGAGCGCGGGGGCCGTCACGCGCTGGCGCCGTGAAGACGGCAAAGAATGGTACTACCGCCGTCAGAATGACCTGGTCGCAGAAGTGCGCTACCCCGAGGGGATGCGGATCACCTACGGGATGGGCCAGGCTTCCAAATTGGATTACCTCGGCCCACTCGCGTCGCGCGATCCGGCGTACAGCGCTGGCACCTATTGGATCCACACCGCGCGCACCCTGCACGGCACCAACGTGTCACAAACGTGGACGTTCAGCCGTTCGCGCAGTGGCCACAATCTGGTGAGGACGGTGGTTGCACCCACGGGTTCAACGCAGTTCCACTACCACACGGTGTACCGTGCCAACACCTACGCACAGCCTACGTTAAATGCGCAGTACGCTATTGAGCGAGCGCAACGCGGGAAGCTCCTGAAGAAGGTAAGGAGCTCGCACGAGGGTATGAGCTCAGCGCCACCGAGTTTCCGAACAGTGGGATCAGGTCAGGTATTCACCGACACCGGCCTTCGCACCACCGAATATGTTTGGCAGGGACACACCGGGTTTTTCGATAGCACGCGTGTCACGGGCTTCAACAACCGCGGTGGCTATTACCAGGCCGATGTGCCGCGCGTTGCCGAGATCAAGACATCGATCACGAACGGCAGCGGCACCGGTCTAAGCTACTCCCGAATCTTCTCGAACTTTGACAGCTACAACGCGCCACGTACCGTGGTCGAGACCGATGGGGGTAGCCAATCGCGTACCACGACGCTGACGTATGCCTATCCTGTGATCGACGATGTGACCGCGCTCGATCCTGAGACGATTGAACGGTGGGTAGTAGCACAATGGAGGACACGGTCGGTCGCCGGAATCGGTTCAGAGTCGCGCGTGTTCAGGCGTTCAAACGGCGCCTTGCTGTCGCACACAGTCGGCAGCATCAGAACTGGATACAGCTACGACAACAGCGGAAATCTCAGCGCTGTGATAGACGGCGAGAACCGCCTACAACGGTTCTTTTCCTATTACCGCGGCATTCCACGCGATGTGCGCGACCGCAACAACGCCCGACAAAGTCGCGTGGTTAATAGCGATGGCACTGTGCGTGAAGAAAGCGTGTTGGGCAACACCGGAGCAAAGTGGAAATACCAGTATGACGCTCTGCGGCGATTGAGCAAAGTCATCTCACCGCAGTCCGGTCGCACAGCGACAACGATCGCTTGGAACGTGATCCCGGCGAACAGAACAGTCACCCGCACTGAATCCCAAGGCTCGACCTACCGCCGTGTGACCACATTCAACATGCTCAATGACCCAATACGGGAGATGGTCGAGTATTCCGTGCCCGGCGGTGACAAGGAAATACTTGAGCACATCTGGAATTACGATGTGCTGGGCCGTCTGAGAAGTGCACGGGTTGGCGCGTTATACGGCCGAGATCTGATCAACCCAACGCGGTACACTGCACCCACGGTCACGAGTTACGAGTACGACGGCCTCGACCGCCTACAGTCTGAAACTCACACCACGTCGACGGGTGCCACAGCAACTACCACCTACCGCTACGGCGTGAGTGGCAGCGACCTCACTGTTGCCCGCACCGGGCCGACCGGCAACGGCACGGCGACCACAACCACGTACCTGCACGCCTACGGCCACCCTGATGCCGCTTGGAGCACGCGCATCGTGCGGCCACACGCGACCACCACCATCGACCGTGACGCCGTTGGGCGCGTGAGAAGCCTCGGGCAGGGCGGCGTGACCCGGACCTACACCTACGTGCCGGCGGGATCAGCGTTTGAGGGCCTACTTGCCACAGAGACACACCCCGAGACCGGTACGACGACCTACCGCTACCATAACGATGGCGAGATCAGGCAGCGTATCCAGGGGGGTGACACCACCACGTACACCTATACCGACGCGAATCAGCTCAAGAAGGCGGACTTTGCGGGCAGCGACGCCGACCGCGTCTACGAGTATTTTGCCGACGGCGCGTTGAAGTCGGTCGCGGTGGGAAGCAACACCACAGTAAGCCAATACACCTACGACCTCGAGTCGCTCGTTCGCACCGAGAACCACAACGTCGATGGCCGTCGCTTTGAACTCAAGTATGACTACAACAGCCTTGGCAATCTGACTGCCATCACCTACCCCAGTGGCACACGATACGCGTTTGCCCCCGATGGCTTGGGTAGAGCGACTGCGGTCACAACGGGCAACGCCACGCTCGCAAGCAGCTTGCGCTACCACCCGACCGGTCTGCTGGCCGATAGCCGCCTTGGGGCATTGCGCAGCCGTCAGACGCTGACGAAGAACCACCTGCCTGATGTGACGACCACTACGCCTTGGCTGTCCAGCTCGGTGCTCGCCAAACACGACTACGGGTATGACACGGCGCGCAACGTAACCTCGATCGCCATCACGGGCGACCGCACCCGCAGCCTGTCCATGCGCTACGACAAGCAGGATCGCCTGACCCGTGTCGCGGGCGGCAGCTTCGGCACCCACGAGTACGCCTACGATGCTGTTGATAACATCGACTGGGTCAAAGTCAACGGCACGACATCGAATTACAACTACGATTCCAGTAATAAACTGAGTGGGATATCGGGTGGCCCCGTGGCCCGCAGCAGTTTCAGCTATGACCCGCACGGCAACGCCACGTGGACCGGCAAACAGAATATCGGCTTTAACGCGGCCAACCAAGTCAAGCGTATCGAGGACAAGGCGAAGACATACGCCTACACCTACCTCTACGACGGCCACGGGCGTCGCAGTCGGACCACCAAAGACGGTAAACACAGCTACAGCGTCTACGGCATCGACGGTGCCTTGCGTCACCGCGCTAGTTCAGAAAACGACCATCAAAGCGACTACCACTACGCAGGTGGCAAGCTCGTCGCACGGACAGACTTCAGCAGCAGCATCACCGGTGACGGCAGCGTGCCGAATGGCGGGGGCTCGGGCGACACCGGCGGTGGCGCGGGGTCGGGTGGTTCGAACGGCGGCAGCACCGGCGGTGGAAGTTCGGGCGGCAGTTCGAGTGGCAGCAGCAGCTCGGGCAGCGGCGGCTATACACAGCTCGCCAACGGATCGATCACGGTCGAGGTGGAGCGCATGGCGCTTACCGCAGGCAGCGGGCCAGCACGCTGGGAGCGGGTGGAAGACAGCACGGCTTCGGGCGGCGTGCGCTACGAAGCCAACGGTACTGCCAACTGGAACGTTGACAAGGGCGCGGTACTGCGAGTGCCAGTGACCATCACTGAGGCGGGTGAGTACACCATTTACTTCCGCACACGCAACAGCGCGTCCGGCTCTAAGTCCCTGTGGTTGCGGGTCGACGATAAACGCATCGGGCCATTCGACGGGCGTTTGTATTTCACCAACCAGGACTGGAAATGGACAAACAACTACAACCGCAGTGATGTCACGCTCAGCGCGGGCGAGCACACGGTGGAACTGGTGACGCGTACCACGCAGTTGTCGGTCGACAAGTTGACGATCGTGCCAAAAGGTACACCGGCCCCGACGGGTGACGGTCCTGCCGATTCCTACCAAGCTGCGGGAGGGTCGAGTGGCGGCAGCGGAGGCAGCACGGACAGCACAGGCGGCACGGGGTACACCCAGCAGGCCGACGACAGCATCACGGTCGATGTGGAGCACATGGCTCTCACCGACGGCAGTGGCGACGCCCGCTGGGAGAAGGTGGCCGACAGTGCGGCATCGGGCGGGTACCGCTACGACGTCACCGGCACGGACAACTGGTACGAAGACGAAGGCGCGGTACTGCGTGTGCCTGTGACCGTGTCTCGTTCAGGCGACTACACCCTCTACTTTCGCGTCAAAGACGTGGACGGGCGCGGCGATAAGTCCCTCTGGTTGCGGGTTAACAACCAGATGATCGGTCCGTACAACGGCAGACTCTATTTCACCGCGAGCGGTTGGCACTGGAGCAACAACTTCAACCGCAGTGACGTGAGCTTGACGGCAGGCACACACACCATCGAACTGATCACGCGCACAGCCGGGCTTGCACTCGACAAGATCAGCTTGGTGCGCCGAGGCAGTGCGGCGCCCACGGGCTTTGGGCCTGCCGACTCATCGGGCGGAACGGGTGGCACAAGCAACCCACCGTCGGGCGGCGGCAGCGCAGGTTATGTGCAGCAAGGTGATGGCTCGATCACCGTGGACGCCGAGCACATGGCCGTGACCGCAGGCAGTGGTCCTGCACGTTGGGAGCGGGTCGCTGACAACACCGCTGCCGGTGGCTTCCGTTACGAGGTCAAAGGCGCAGCCAACTGGGTGGCGAGCGCGGGCGCGGTGCTGCGTGTGCCCGTCACGGTGACGCAATCGGGCGACTACTCGCTCTATTTTCGAGTAAAGAACGTCGACGGCGGCGGTGAGAAGTCGCTGTGGCTGCGGATCAACAATCAGATGATTGGGCCATTCGACGGCAGACTTTACTTCAATGCGAGTGGTTGGCACTGGAGCAACAACTACAACCGCAGTGACGTGAGTTTGGCGGCCGGCACTCACACGATCGAGCTGATCGCACGAACCGCTGGACTCGCGGTCGACAAGATCAGCTTGGTCCGCAAAGGCAGCGCCGAGCCCACGGGGCTGGGACCGGCGGATTCTTCGGGCGGCTCGGGGAGTGGCATTGACACGAGCGCAGGCGGCAACAGCTTTTCCTCGCGTGTTACACCGTTTTCCTTTGGCAACGCGGCAGGTATCTGCGCGCCGACCTTCCAACTGGTGGGGTACGAGCACGACCTCTGGCCATCCTCTGACAAGCGTCTGCCCACGTCGGTGGGTGCAAGCCGCACATGGCGCCACCCGAAGGGGCTGCCGTACAGCGTTCGGGTGACCAAGGTGGCTGACGGGGCGTCTGCGCGCACCATGGGCGCTACCCACTTCCTGCACCGGATGCCTGAGTACTCCCAGCACGATGCACTCTCGGCCGACGGAACCTACGCGGTTTCACACGGTATCGCCTCGCGAGCACTGTACAACGGCAAGACCTTCCGCAACGTTCGGGTGGTCTCAAACGCTGGCGCCACCCTTGGTGATTGGCAATGGCACCCGCAACAGGACAACACGGCCTACTACTTCGACAAGCAAAACGACCGTGTTTACCGCTACAACGCCGCCACTGACCAACACACGGTCGTGTTCGATTTCCGCGGCAGCCCAGTGTACGCGAACGGCCGGACCTTCACTAACCTCGGCACGAGCAACAACGCCTACGCCATGGGGGGGCAAGGCAGCATCTCGGCGGACGGCTCGACGGTGTCGGTGATTTTGAACAGCGGCGGCCACGGCGTGGTGGCGGTGCTCGACCTCAACCGTGGCACAGTCAAAAACACCCTGTTCTTCTCCGGCATGGACCACTCGAGCGAGCTCGACATTGCGTCGATCACGCCAGACGGCCGGTACGTGCTGGTGGCGGGGCAGTTTAACGGACTGTTCAACACCACGTTCGACCGGGGTCAGCTCTACGCCTTTGATACGCGAGATCTGCGCCTATCAAACCGCAAACTGGTTTCGGGTAGACCTTCCCACTTCGATGTAGGCACGAACGCCGACGGTGAGCCGGTGTTGGTCAGCATTGGCCACGAAGCGCTCAACGGCTGGAGAGGCAAGACCTCAGCCAGCGGCGTGACACTGCGCTCGGGTGTGTACCTCTACAACTTTGCCCGCGACGAGTACGAACAAGTCCTCGGCACGGAGTTGTGGAATGGCCGAACCTCGCCGGCAGGCCACGTCTCGATGCCGCTCGATGGCAAAGGGGTCGCGTTGCTCTCGCTGTACCGTGGCGGCCACCCGAAGGGCACCGCACACGCAGAGAACAACGCACTAATTGCGGTAGACGTGGACACGGGCTTTGTCGCGTGGCTCGGTTGGGACAACGGCGCCAACGACGGCTGGCGTGACCGCACGGGCAGCACGCACGGCTACTACGCCCAGCCCCACGCGTCTTTGGTGCAAGACGCGACCGACGCGAGTGGCAATCGACGATGGGCTTGGGCCTTCGCCAGTGACAACGGCAACCTCGGCACCTCTGCAGACTATTACGTCGGTGAGGTGATCTGCGACTAGACGCAGATCCGGGGCTAGCCTCTGTGGCCAGCCCGACCAGATACAAAATACAGCATTGGAATAGACATGATGAACCCATTCACCACCGTGCGCCGAGCCGCGCACCTCGCCATCGCTGCGGGCTTGATCGCACTCAGTGCCCACGCGCACGCGGGCATGCAAGTCATCTACTTCCACACTGACGCCACGGGCAGCCCGACGGCTGCGTTCAATGCTGACGGTGACGTCTGCTGGCGCGAACAGTACTCACCGTACGGCGAGAAGTTGGACAACCCGGACGCCGTGCCTCGCACGGACAACGGCTGCGGCCTGCTCGGCACCGACGTGGGGTACACCGGTCACGTCCAAGACACCACTGGGCTTGTCTACGCACAGCAACGGTACTACGACCCGCAGGTGGGGCGGTTTTTGAGCGTGGATCCGGTGTTGCCGCATGCGGGCGATTCCCGCTACTTTGGGCGGTATCACTATGGAGCGAATAGTCCTTACCGCTACACTGACCCTACGGGCGAAAACTTTGTCAGTGGAATATTTGAGACTATTTCCCAGGGATGGGATGCTATTACGGGAGGCTCATTTGACTCTGAAGCGGTCGCAGATGCCTTCGCTGATGGATACAATGGAAACGGGGGCGCTCTAGGTTTTGCTGGCGCACTTGCTGAAGATGTTGCTACGTTTGCTGGCGGTTTTGTTTTCAGTGGTGCAGTTAGAGGTGTTTCTGCTGCATCCAGGATAGGGCGCGGGTCTTCAGGTGTTGGTCTCCAGTCAGCGGGCGCGGCTGTCAATCGAACAATCAACTTCTCTACGCGTCAGATACAAAGTAAATTCAAGCACGCAGAAGAATTTGGAGTAACTGGACCTTACAATAAGAAAAATGCTGAGAGATTCAAAGAAGCAATCAAAAAACATGTCAACGATAAGGACACTGCTGTGATACCTGGAACATATAGAGGGCAAGATGTTACTCACTTTACGAACCCTAAAACTGGGCTCAATGTGATGAAAACACCTGATGATGACTTCATTAGTGGCTGGAGATTATCCTCATCACAGCTTGGCAATGTTCTAGGCCGTGGTTCGCTATAATGATTCGTCCCAAGTTGTCCTTCGATATTTCAAAAGATACTGCTTTGATATTCTTCGAGTGGCTTAGCAATTACGCTGACAACTCTGAAATTGAGAATCTTGGGTACGCCGAGAAGCAAGCGATTTTTGATATGGTTGCTACTATGGAAAAGAGCATTCCAGAAGTGCTACACCCGGAGTACACGCAGCTCGTCAAAGACGCACGAAGCCGCATGTCACCATAACTGACCAGTAGGCTGGTTCGTCACCCCAGATAGACAAGCACAAACAGGCTATTGCGTCATGCTTAGAAACTTAGACAGCCAACGTCACAACCAGAGAAACTTAGACAGCCACCGTTGAAATACAAACGCAACCAGGCCTCTCGCGGTGCCAACGAGTGATAAGGGACGAATGGGGAGGCTTGGGCAGTCAATTAGACAGCCACCGTTGAAGCACAAACGCAACCAGGCCTCTCGCAGTGCTAACGAGTGATAAGGAACGAATGAGGAGGCTCGAGTCTGTTGCCCTTGTACTGAGGTCGGTACAAAGACGGCATCTTTGCTGTAGACGAGCAGCGCCTGCAGCCGCAAGGGTGCGGCAAGACCTATCGTGG
>JBCCUP010000049.1 GCA_039196715.1 Pseudomonadota bacterium | reverse complement strand
CATCAGTAATCAACGTCCTGTACCGGAGACCGCCATGAAAGCCGCCCTTGCCCTGAGCGCCCTGTCTGCCACTGCCGTACTCGCCTACCAACACGATGCGGTCAACCCGCGACACGTGCCCGCCCTGCCGCTGCCGGGCGCGGTGGCCCTCCACCACGCGGACAAGCCGCTGTTCGACCTGGGCGGAGACGCAGTGCCGCTGACACTCAACCACCGCGGCGGGAATGCGCGCGCGGCGTTGTACGGCTTGAGCGACAACCGGCCGTGGTTCGTGCCCGAGCACCCGTTGGCGCTCGCCGCCGACTACACCGCGACCAGCCGCGTCGTGCACCGCGACGCCGACACGCAGCGTGAACGTGTCGACCACCGGCACTGGACCTTCACCACCGCCGACGGGCAGTGGCGCGGCAGCGAGAACCTCGCGATGGGTTCGCTGCGCAACGCCCACGACCCCCAACTCGCCACCCAGGCCGACGGTACGGTGTTGGCGCTGTGGCAGCACTCCAGCGACGGCGAGAGCAGCCTCTGGTGGAACCGATTCAACCCGCTCAGCGGCTGGAGCAGCGCGCGCAAGCTCGCCTCGGACATCGCCGGGCGCGCCGCCATGGCCAGCACACCGCGGGGCGACGCGATCGCCGTGTGGACACGCAGCGCTGCCGAAGACCGGGCCCGGTTGATCAGCGAGTCGGTCTGGGCGGCCCGTTTCGCACCCGACAGCGGCTGGTCGGAACCCACCCAGATCGACCGCCCGGGTGCAGCGAGCAGCCACCTGCCCCGCATCGCGCTCTCGGCTGACGGGTCGGCGCTGGCCGTGTGGGAAACACACACAGCAGACACCGTCTGGGGCAACCTCTACCGGCCGCAGACGGGCTGGCAAGGCGCCAAACCACTCGACCAGGGTGGACCGGACCTGGTCGATGCCCCCCGGGTGGGCGCCGACGCACGGGGCCGCTTCACCTTGAGCTGGCGTCGGTACCGCAAGGCGGACACATCGCTGTGGGTACGCCAATACCAACCCGGAAGTGGCTGGCAATACCCGCAGAAAATCACCGACAGCCTCGACGGCCAGGTGCGCGATCACCGTCTGGCCGTGACCGACGACGGCACTGCCGTGTCCCTGTGGGTTCAGGGTGCTGGCAACACCGGCCACGTGTACGCCAGCAGACACACACCCGGTCTCGGGTGGCGGGCACCGGTGGCGGTACAGCGCGACCCCGACACGGAGTCGGCACTGCCCTCGCTGGCGCTCGGCCCACACGGCGACGCCATCGCGGTCTGGATGCAACGCCGCGCGTCGAGCCAGGCCGCCTGGCAGGTGCACGCAAGCCAGTTCCGAGCGCAACGGTGGGGCACGCCAGCACCGCTCGCACGCGACGGTGAGGGCGGCTACCCGCGGGCGGCAATCGACAGCAACGGCAACGCGCTGGTCGCCTGGAGCCGTGTTGACGACGGCGGCGCCAGTGTCTGGGCGCGGCGTTACAGTGCCCGGAGTGGCTGGTCGCACGCCCACGCCATCACGCCGCGCTCCGCGATGCTCGCCGCGTTGGTGGTCGACCCGGGTGGTCGTGCGCTCGCGATCGGCCAGCGGCAGGATGCCCACGGCCAGATGCGCGTCTGGGCAAACCGGTTTGAGTAGTTCGAGGAGAGCGCCATGTTGACCCCCCTGCAACGCCAGTGGCTGGAAATCATTCCAGCCCGATTGAGCGCCCTGCTCACCACAGCGAACGAGCGACGAGAAGCCAAGGAGCTGTACTTCAGACTCGGACAGCGGCGTCTGGCGGACGGACGGCGCGCCGAGGTTCGCCTTCAGATCGTGGTCAACACGACACAGCAGGACGGTGGCGTGGGCTACATCGCCCCGCCTTCCGACTCATCACGTGACCGCTGAGCGGACCGCCGTCGTCGGTGAACGCAAAGCTGCACTTATTGTGAAAAAAACCGTGCATCCTGAATTAATGAACTACCATTCAATTAACCTGGTACACCAACAGGATGTTGGAACCTGAGCAAGGACGCGCCCCAGGCCCCTGACACCGCGCCACGTGATTCGGCCCCCGTGGCGCACCGGTGGAGTTAAATTTATTTGTAACCAGTTTCAGAAATTTCTCAAATTAGTGCAAACTCTACTATTGTTTTAAAACCTGGGAATACGGCAGGACGTCGGACACAGAGCAGGGACGCTCCAGGTTTGCGCCGCCCCACCCCTCCCCACCAGCCAGGCTGACGGCCCACCGGGCCGTCACATCGGGGGTCACCACCCCACTCGCGGCCTCGCCTTTGGCCTTGCCCTTGCAGAGCGAGGGCATGAATCGTCAAAACACCGTCACCCGCACCCTGCTCGCCGCAGCGGTGTCCGGCCTGCTCATCAGCTGCAACAGCGGCTCCACCGTCACATCCGCTGCCGATGACCCGGCACCCGCGCCCAGCGCGACGCCGAGTGATCCGCCCGCAGCCGACACGGCGCTCGCTGCGCCTGTCGCCCGCAACGCGTGTATTGCCAACGGTGCGGCGACCGGTTCGCTGGTCGGCCAGCTGTCCGACCACGTGACCGACACTGACAGCGTGGCGCTGCGCTACGAACTCACAGGCGACGCCACGAAAGGGCATGTCGAGATCGACCTGGCCACAGGCCAATACACCTACACGTCGACGACCGGTGAGCGCGGACACCTCGATCGCTTCAGCTACCGCGTGACCGACGCTGACGGCTTGAGCGACGAGGCCACGCTGTCGGTGGTGGTCGGCGAGCGCCGCATCATGCCGTTCGGCGACTCAATCACGGCAGGCGTCACCCATTTCACTGGCGTGACCGGTGACCAACCCGAGGTACCGTCCCGGGTAGGCTACCGGAAGCGGCTGCTCGACCGCCTGACCGCCGAAGGCTTCTCTGTGGACTTCGTCGGTAGCCAACAGGCCGGCGCAGCAAGTGGGATTTCTGACGCCGACCACCAGGGTCACCCAGGGTTTCGCACGAGCCTGCTGGCCGACAACGTGTCACGGTGGCTCGATCGGAACCCGGCCGACGTGATGTTGATTCACGTGGGCACAAACGACATAAGTCGCAGCGCCTTGCCCGTAGAGTTGCTGCTCCAGGAAATCCGAAACTGGGAGCTGCGCAACCACACCGTGGACGTGCTGGTGGCCACCATCATCGACCACCACGCTGACGTCTTTTGGGAAGACGTCGTAGAAGATTTCAATGCGGATCTTCGCCAACGCTTGGAAACAAACTGGCCCGAGGTCACCGTGGTCGACCAGTACGGTGCCCTCGACAACGTCGCCGACATGTCGCCGTTGTCGGTGGACAGCGTCGGCTTGCACCCCTCCGCCAGCGGCTACACCAAGATGGCCGACACCTGGTTCGATGCCCTGGTGGCATCGGCCAGCGTTGCGGATTGCCCGACCGGCAACTGACAAGGCTGCGCCTCCCCGGTGTCACCGTGGCCCGGGCGCCGCGCTTGCCCGGGTCTTCGCCGCACCGCAGAATGGTGTGACTCCCAACCGAGATTGACCCCATGGCCGCCTATTCCATTGTCCGCGTCGACGTACACGATGCCGAAGCCTACCAACGCTATGCCGAGCTGGCTGGCCAGGCGGCTGCTGAATTCGGGGCCGAGTTTCTGGTTCGCGGCGGCAAAACCGTGGTCAAAGAGGGCGACGCACGCGCTCGCAACGTGGTTGTGAAGTTCGCCGACATGGCCACTGCAGAGGCGTTCTACAACTCGCCGACCTACCAGGAAGCCCTGACGCACGGCCTGCCGGCGTCCACGCGCGAGTACATCATCGTCGAGGGCGTCTGACCTGCCGCTAGCCTGGCCGAGGGTCCGCACTCAACGCGGGTGCGAGGCCAGGGCTTCCGACCAACGCGCCGCCACGTCGGCGTCGCCGGTCAACTGCAGAAAGAGGGCCTGCAGCGCATCGCTGCTGCGCTCACCCGGCGCGTCGCCGTTTGCCGTGAGGTGCTGCCAGCCCAGCCACGCACCGGACACGCAGCGCAGCGTGATCGGCTGCAACGGCGTGGTGCGGTCCATCGATATCGGCGCGCGGTGACCCACCACGGCCTCGACGATCGGGTCGCTGAACATCCACATCTTGAGGATCGCGCCGCCGACGCGCTCGGGCCGAACCGCCGCCGCCTGGTCGAAGGTGCGCCGGTTGGCCAGCAACACAATGTCACCGAGTGTGCTCAGCATCCCGGCCAGTTCGCAACGGTCGATCTCGGCCGGGTCGAGGCCGCAGGCCGCTGCCATCTTGCGCGACAGCGTGCTCACGCCGTTGGAGGTCCGCGTCAGTGCCTCGAAAGCCTCACCGTCCGCCGACTGGACCTGACTGTACAGCGCGTTGGAAAGCACGAGGTTCTTGATGGTTTGCAGACCGAGCAGGTCGACCGCCTGTGCGACCGACTCGATGCCCTGGCAGTGCCCGAAACACTCCGAATTCACCACGCGAATCAGGTTCGCGGTCAGACCGACGTCGTTTTCGATGAGCCGACACAGTTCGTCCGCGTTCGGCGAGGTGCTCGCAGCCAGACGCCGCAACTCGCCCTGATGACGCGGGTTGGACGGCAAGGTGTCGAGGTTGAGCAGCAACGTGTAGAGATCCCGGTCGCGCAAGTCACCCTGCAACGCCATCGAGCGCTCGATGTGGTCCACCAACGCCGGCAGCTTCACCGGCTTGGCGATGAAGCGGTGCACCATCTTCAGCGATTCAAGCGTCGATTCGAAGCTCGCGAAGCCCGACAGGGCAATGCGCACCGTGTCCGAGTTGACTCCGATCACGTTCGTCAGAAAGTCGATGCCGTTCATCTTTGGCATGCGCATGTCTGACACCACGACGTCGACCGGGTTGGTGGCGATGAAGTCGAGCGCCGCGTTCGGATCGTCGAAACCGTGGACATCCCATGCCTTTCTCGATCGACTCAGGTTGCGGGTGATGCCGTTGAGCACCGACGTTTCGTCATCAACAAACACAACGGTGACCTGGTCAGGGGATCGACCCTCCGATCCCCGGGCCGGGCTCGCGCTGGGTGACAGGAAAGCGTTGGGCAACGATGCGTGCATGGCTCGACGGTCCGTGTAGTACCTCACCTCGACATAAGAGGTTCGTGCCACCGCCGCTGCTGTTGCATCGCGAAAAGGTGCTCGGGTCGCGCCGCCAACGCGCAGCGTTTGCGACCACCCGGGCGCAGATCACGGCCACAAAAAAACCCGCATGGGAGCGGGTTTCCGGGAAGTGTTTGGTAGGCGCGATTGGATTCGAACCAACGACCCCCACCATGTCAAGGTGGTGCTCTAACCAACTGAGCTACGCGCCTGCCGAATCGGCCATGTTAGCCAACCCCCAGCGACGCTGCAAGTGCAGAGCCCCTTGGGGGCCGACGATTGGCCACAGCAAAGTGGCCGCAGCTTGGTAGAATGCGGGGTTTTCCCGCCCTGGTGCCCCCCCATGGACCTCTCTTCGCTCACGGCACTGTCGCCCATCGATGGCCGCTACGCGAGCAAAACCGCGCCGCTGCGTCACTACTTCAGCGAATTCGGCCTGATTCGCCTGCGCGCCGAAGTGGAAGTGCGGTGGCTGCAGGCCCTGGCCGACGAACCGGCGATCGCCGAGCTCCCGCCTTTCTCCGAGCACGCCACAGCGACCCTGAACGCCCTGGTCGACGGCTTCGGCAGCGAGGACGCCACCCGGGTCAAGGCCATCGAGGCAACCACCAACCACGATGTCAAAGCAGTTGAGTACTACTTGCGTGAGCGCTGCGAGGCGGACCACGAGCTCGCCGCGGCCAGCGCCTTTCTGCATTTCGCCTGCACCAGCGAAGACATCAACAACCTCGCCTACGCGCTGATGCTCACCGAGGCGCGCGACGCCGTCCTGTTGCCGGCGATGGACAGGGTGTTGGACGACATCGCCGCGCTCGCTGCAGCACACACAGCGCAACCGATGCTGAGCCGTACCCACGGGCAAACCGCGTCACCCACCACGCTCGGCAAGGAAATGGCGAATGTCCACGTGAGGCTCCGCCGTCAACGCGACCAGGTCGCCGCGCTGTCACTCGGCGGCAAGATCAACGGCGCCGTCGGCAATTACAACGCCCACACCGTGGCCTACCCCGGTATCGACTGGCCCGCATTCGCGCAGCGCTTCGTCGAGTCGCTCGGCCTCGAATTCAACCCGATGACCACACAAATCGAACCGCACGACGGCATCGCCGAGCTGTTCGATGCCATGGCGCGCTTCAACACCGTGCTCATCGATTTCAGCCGCGACGTGTGGGGCTACATCTCGATCGGGTATTTTCGCCAGCGCCCCGTCGCTGGCGAGGTGGGTTCGTCAACCATGCCACACAAGGTGAACCCGATCGATTTCGAGAACGCCGAGGGGAACCTCGGCGTCGCGAACGCGCTGTTCGCTCATCTGGCAGCGAAACTGCCCGTCAGCCGCTGGCAACGCGACCTGACCGACAGCACGGTACTGCGCAATCTCGGGGTCGGTCTTGCACACAGCCTGATCGCATGGGGGTCACTCAACAAGGGTATCGGCAAACTGGAAGTCAACACGGCCCGTTTGCAGGAGGACCTCGACAACGCCTGGGAGGTCCTTGCCGAGCCGATTCAGACCGTGATGCGGCGCTACGGTGTGCCCGACGCCTACGAGCAACTCAAGGGATTGACCCGCGGCCAACAGATCAACGCCGAGACACTCAAGGCCTTTGTCGACGCACTCGATATTCCCGAGGACGGAAAAGCGCAACTCAGGGCGTTGACACCCGCACAGTACACCGGGGTTGCCACCACGCTGGCCGCGGACGCGCTGGCCCGCTGACCCCGGGTCAAAACTCGAAGCTGTACATGAAGTCGAGCGCGGACTCGACGCCCTGCACGGCTTCGACATACAACTGACGACCCAACTGGTACCGCGCGGTCAAGGTGCGAATCGGTGTGAACACGCCCACGCCGTACTGGACGCTGAGCTTGTCATTCAATTGGGCGTTGACCACGGCTGCAGTGTCATCACCGCTACCCTGTGCCTCGACACTCAGGCTCTGAATACCGAGCCCGGAGGCGACCCGGTCCGTCAAGCCGCCGCTGCGCTTGAGACCAAGTGACAGGGCCGCCCGCGTGATCGCGGCCTGTTGATCACCCGCTTCGTCCCAGGCGCGGCCGAGCACCAGGTAGCTCAGGGCCTCCTGGTCCGGCATGGCCGGTTCGGAGATCACGGCCACGGTCGGTGATGTCACCTTGCCGGAAATATCAAGCCCGGCTCGTACCTCGGTGAGCTCACGCCAGGCTGTGGCATCGACGACCGCGTCGCCGGGCAAGCCGGCGAACACGATTTCACCGCGTTGAATCGACAAGTCCTGCCCCCAGGCCTTGTAGCGACCGTCGAGTATCTGAAGGTCGCCAAAAAGCTGCACCGGCTGGGCGGCGTTCAGCCGCACCTCGAACAAGCCGCCCAGTCGGCTGTCAAAGCCGAATCCGCGCAAATACACCGCGTCGCCGAGTTGGACGTCGACGTCCACATCGAGCACCTGCCCACCGGATCGCGGCGCTCCGTCGTCTTCAGGCACGTCGACAATGACGGCATCACGCGACGGCGTCGGGGCTTGCGCTTCCGGTGCCACGATCTCGATGTCCGCCTCGTCGACCACGACGGCACCGCGCACACGCACGCGGTCGTCCGACACCGAGAGCGAGAGCGCCGGACTCACGGCGGCGACAACCCAGGGTCGCACATCAACCGGCACGCCTGTCCCGTCGACCCGCAGGTCGGCCCGGAGCCCACCAGTCCAGGCTGCATCACCCTGTAGCCGAACGGTTCCGTCCCCGCCGTCGGGCGACCGCCAGCCACCGTCGAAGCGCGCCGAATCGCCGTCGAGCGTCACGGTAAGCTCGGCATCGGCGAGTTCGGTTGGCAGGTCGAGCCCACGCACGTCACCGCCCGACAGCACGAGTTGCCCATCGACACGCGGCCCCGTGTCTGTCCCGCGGACGCGCGCGTCCAGGCCAAGCACACCGGCAAGTTGATCGAGCTCGGGCACCAAGGCGTGTACGGACGCCAGATCCAGTGCCGACCAGCGGACCGTGGCGTCGTAGTCGCTCGCCGCGCCGAGCGGCACACGGGCGTCCACTCGGCCATCGCCCAGTGCGCCACCGGCCGTGCGCAGTGACAGTTGCAGGTGATCCGATTGCGCGGCGTCCGCGCCTGTGGTCGCATCCACTGACACACGGCCGAGGGCGAGCGCCACCGTCTCGCCATCGGTCGAGGGCACGCGAGCCTCCAGGGCATCGATCGACACAGCGCCTTGTACGCTCGGCGCAGACGACGCCGTCCAGGCGCTCTGCAGGGCACCGTTGATCCAGCCTTCGAGTGCGATGGCGTCCGCCAGAGCCGCGGTGGCCCAGTCAACGGGCACGCGCTCGACACGCAGGTCCAGGTGCCCCTGCGCTGCCAGGCGGGCAGCGTCGTCCAGGCAGAGCCGCGCAGGTGACGCGCCCCAACAGTGCGCCCCCACCGTCACCGCCCCGTCCGCCACCCGCAGCGCGATCGTCGTGTCGCTGCGCCACTGGCGCCCCCCGGCGGTGACCGACCCGGTGCTGACCTCACCCGCCCAGACGGCGCCGTCAAATGCGCCCGAGCCCGACACCGTCGCAGACGCGGGTTCACCGCGCACCGTGATGTCGACGGTGTGCGCCACCTCGGTGCCCCGCAGTGCCACGCTGCCGTCATTGGTCACGCCACCCTCGAGCGCCAGCCCCTGCCAGCGCACAGTGGCGTTCGACGCCAACTGACCGCCCGACACCCATGCGCCATCCACGGTCAATCGGTCCACCGCGACGCCGGTGTAGCGCAGGCCATCGACGGTGAGCGCAACGTCGGCCGTTGGACTCAAGCGCTCGCCGGACGCGTTCACGGTGCCACGCACCACACCGCCGAGGTCGGGCAAGACATGCGAGAGCTCGGGCAGGTCGAGCGTCGCCGCGAGGTCGACCGTGTCGCCGGCCGAGCCCGAGATCAACACGCGGTTGGCACCGACCTCGAGCGAGAGACCGGTGTCGCCGATGCGGACCGTGTCGTTATCTACCGACACGGTGCCGTCGAGCCGAACCGGCCGCTCGCGCAGCGTGCCGGTCAGCGCGGCGTCGGCGCGATCAACGACCCAGGCATCGCCTCCACGCGCGGAGACTGCCAATGTGCCACCGATACGGCCCTCGGCCTCCTCGGCAACCACCCCGGGGTTGACGTCGGTGATCACAGCATCGAACGCGAAAGCCGGCGAGTCGCCCCAGTTGGCGTGCCACTCGAGCTCCGCATCACCCGCCGCGGTCGACACCGACAGCGCGCCATCGCGCACAGCGCCGCCAGTGTCCAGTTCACCGCCGGCCTCGATCGCCGCCGTCGGCCACGCCGGGTGTGCAACGGCCGTTGTCAGCGACCAGGCCAGCGCGTCGAGATGCCCCGCGGCCCGGAGGTCGGTTGACGTCGCGACCACGTCTGCCGGGCCCGACACGGGCCACTGCGCGTGCGCGATGGCCAGGCTGGCATCGAGCCACAACGGTGTGCGCACGGGGTGCACCTTGGCGACCAGAGAGGCGGTTGCGGCGCCGTCGAGCGACGCCGCGACGTCGAGGTCCTCGAGCGTGTTCCCCAGGGTGACCGTCAGGGCGCCTGCGGGCAACTGCTGACCGCCAACGTCAGCCGCGTTGTGGCGCAGCACAATGTCCAGGGCCAGCGGATAGGCATCGCGCAACTCGACGTCGCCGGACACCGACAGGGCACCGTCGAGGGGCCCGACCGTCCAGTCGAGTGCCAGGGTGTCGACGCGGAGCTGCGACGCACGCGCCGCACCGGCAAGATCGATATCGCGAAGCGCCACCGCCGTCGCACCCTGCTCGTACGTGAACTGCGCGAGGTCGAGGCGACCCAGGCGCACCCCGATCGGCAGGGAAACCGTCGGCAGAGACACCGGCTGTGGTGCGGTGTCGTCCGCCTCGGGTGACGCCGCAGGCAGGCGCAGGCTGAGCCGGCTCGCACGCGCCAGATCCAGGCACAGCACGCGCTCGAGCAGGCAGCTCAAACGCCAGCGCAGGTCGAGCTCGCGTGCGGAAAAGACCGTATCACCTTCTTGGTAGTCGACCTGATCGACCGTCAACCCCGACCACAATCGCCCACGCGCGTCACCCAGTGTGAGCGCCGACACGCGGCCGTCGACGACCCGAAGCAACGCGCGCGTGCCGGTCTCGGTTGCGATCAGCGCGCCCAGCGCGACCACGGCCACCAGCGACAGCAGCAGCCCGATCCGCACCAGAGACGTGAGGACGCGGCGCACGGTCAGAGCCCGATCGTCAGGTGGATGCGCCAGTCGCCGTCACCCGCCGTGACCGGACGCGCGACATCGAACATCACGGGACCCACCGGCGAGTACCAGCGCACGCCGAGGCCCGCACCCGTGCGCACCGGCTCCCCGGAATCGACCCAGGCGCGGCCGCGGTCAGCGAACACCGCCGCCCCCCAGCTCTCGCGAAACCGATAC
Source organism: Pseudomonadota bacterium (assembly GCA_039196715.1). Classification (NCBI taxonomy): domain Bacteria; kingdom Pseudomonadati; phylum Pseudomonadota; species Pseudomonadota bacterium. The sequence goes on along the minus strand of JBCCUP010000049.1, from coordinate 23,572 downwards.
TCGTACTCCAGTGAAGCGACCAACAGCCGGTTGCCACCCGTCGCGGTGCCCTCGGCGTTCTGCGGCGACGCATCGCGCGGCCCGAAACCCCGAATGCTGCCGTCGCCACCGGCGAAAAACCGCAGCGAGGTCGGCATGCTGGCGACGTCGGCCTGCCAAAGCCGGCCGAGTTCGAGCCGGCCCCGGAGCCAGTGCCGCGGCTGCATTTCAAAACGCGCAGCTGTGCGGCTGTAGGCGCGAATGAAGCCGAAGTCGGCGCCGAGGTCCTCGTGGGCCGCGAGCAGTTGGACCGAGCCATCGAGCGGGATGTCTGGCACGTCGCGCCACGACAGTACATGGGCAAAGCGCACGTCGTAACCCGCCATCAACGCACGGAACTCGACGCCGGAGTCGCCAGGCAAGCCGCGGTCGCGTTGGTACCGCAGATAGCGTGTGTCGACCAGGTCCGCGCTGTGCCGCCGCTCACGCGCGACGCGCGCGTTCTGTTGGGTCGCGGACGCGCCGTCGACGGTTTCTCTCAGGGCCCCGGCGGAAAACAGCCAGGCGCGTGTGGCGGGTCGGTCACTGTCAGGCACGCGGTATTCGACATTGGCGCTGCGCCGGGGTTCGGACAGTTCGAGGTCCAAGGCCGCGCTGTGACCCCGATCGTCGATCAGGTACCGGTCCCAGCCACCGCGCAGCCGCACGCCCACGTCGGTTGCATAGCCGGCGCCGAGTCGCACGCGGTTGGGCTTGCGCGCCTCGAGTTCAACCCGCAGCGGCACCGCACCGTCGGCCACCTTGTCGAATTCAGGCAGCACGCGGGCACGGGCAAAGAAGCGGTTGTCCCGGAGTCGGCGTGCGTACTCGGCGAGCACGTCTGCCGAGTAGCGCCCGCCCTCGTCGAAGGGCGCGAGGTTGCGCACGATGTCCTCGCGGATCGGGCTGTCGTCAATGGTCACCGTGCCGATGCGGTAGGCGGGCCCGAGCGCGAGTTCGAGCTCGATCGCCGCGGAGGCGGCGCCGAGTGACACGGAGAGTTGCTGTCGCGTGTAGGCCGCCTCGAGGAAGCCGAGTGAAATGGCGCGGTTGAGCAGACCGTCGCGCAGGGATTCGTAGGTCGCGTGTTGCAGCCGTGCCCCGAGCACCGGGCTGTTGTCGTCGAGCCAGTCGAGCAAGGTGGGGGCGTCGCTGCGCGCGCCAGGCACGGATACAGCGACCTCGTTCAACCGCACTTCTGTCCCGGTGCCAAGGGCAATCGTGACACCAGCGTCCGCGTCTCGCACGTCGACGGGCACCCCGTAGTAGCCCTCGCTCTGCAGTGCGAGCTGCACGCGAGACGGCAATTCTCGGATCCAGTAGCGGCGATCCCGCGGGCGGTCGCCGCGGGGTTGGCCGGCCCATTCGGCGATGCGCTCGGCCAGCGGCGAGTCCGCAGGCTCGACACGCACCTGATTTGCCTGGTCGACCGACGCCGAGTCGGTCGGCACATCGTCCGCGCGCACCGGTCCCACGAGGGCACCGAGGGCGACCGACACAAGCACCCACCGTGCGGTGCGGTGGACGAGGCGGTGGCGTGCGAGAAAGGCCATGGACGAAAGCATACCGTGCGATACCCAAGCCGGTGCAGCGACAGTGCCAACGAACAGCATGGCGGTGCACCGATGCGGTTCCCGGTCGACGGGGTCAGCGGCTGACGTGCTGCGCTCACACGGCGTCGCGACGCGATTGGCGTCACCGAATGACGGCCCCGATAGCTGTCATAATGCGCGCTGACATCCACCCGATCGCCCCCATGCTGCCGCCCCTCCACTGGCCCAGCGGCCTCAATGCCGAACGCTTCATCAGCGACTATTGGCAACAACGGCCGCTGCTGTTCCGCAACGCGTTCCCAGGGCTTGACAACCCGCTGCCGGCCGACGAGCTCGCCGGGCTCGCCTGCGAGCCCGAGGTCCCGAGTCGGCTGGTGATCGAATCGCGTGGCGAGCGGCCCTGGGAATTGCGCACGGGCCCGCTCGAACCCGACACCTTCGACTGGCTCGGCACCGAGGGCTGGTCGCTGATGGTCACCGACCTCGACAAGCTGCTGCCGGATTTTCGCGACGCGCTGACGCCCTTCCGTTTCATCCCGGACTGGCGTATCGACGACCTCATGGCGTCCTTCGCCCCCCCGGGTGGCTCGGTGGGACCGCACTTCGACGCCTACGACGTCTTCCTCATCCAACTCGAGGGTCGTCGGCGGTGGGACATCGGACCGGAACCCGAGGCGGGCTATACCCTGCGGGCCGACACCGACCTCAAGATCATCGATCAGCCGCAGTTCACGGAGAGCTTCCTGCTCGAGCCGGGCGACATGCTCTACCTGCCACCCCGCTACGCACACCACGGCGTGGCACTCGACCCGTGCATCACCTGGTCCATCGGTTTCCGCGCCCCGGCCATCGGCGAGCTGGCGGCGGCGTGGGGCGACAGCGTGGCGAACGACCTGCCCGGCGATGCGCTCTACACCGACGCCGGCTTTGCGCCACAGGACAACCCGGGGGAGCTGACGCGGGCAGCCGCAGACGCGCTGCGCACCCGGGTGCGCGAGGCGCTCGACGGCGACAGTGCGGCGTTTGATCTGTTTCTCGGTCAGCACCTCACCGACCGTGCCGCCGACACGGTCCTGAACCGCACTCCCCTCGACCCGGCGGCACTGCGCGAACTTGCGGCACGCGACGATCAGCGCCTGGAACGCCACACGGCGATCCGCTTCGCCTATGTCGCCTATGCCGACCACGCCATGTTATTCGCCGGCGGTGTCCCGCTGACCACCCACGTCGAAGCCGCCAGAGCAGTGTGCGCACACACACGGTGGCAGGGTGACGCCCTCGCCGCACTGCTTGACGTGGGCGGTGCCACTGAGCTTCTAATAGCGTTGGGCGCGCTGGGGTTTGTGGTAATCGATGACGACAACGACTGATTGGGACACCCGCGAAGTCGACTGGCGCGACAGCGAGACCGTCGAGGCGGTGCGGCGCGTGCGCCACGCCGTTTTCGTCGTTGAACAGGACGTCCCCGAGGAGCTCGAGTGGGACGGCAGTGACAGCGCCTGTCGACACGTGATCGCGCTGGACGCAAGCGGTGCCGTGGTCGGAACCGGTCGGCTCGATTCGGATGACCACATCGGCCGCATGGCCGTTGCCCGCGAAGCGCGCGGCCAGGGCGCGGGACGCGCGGTGCTGGACCACCTGATTGCGATTGCCCGCGAGCGCGGTTCCCGCGAGGTGGTGCTCAATGCGCAGATACACGCCATGGCGTTTTACGTGCACGCCGGTTTCGAGGCTTTCGGTGAACGTTTCATGGAAGCGGGCATCGAGCACCAGAGCATGCTCAAACGGCTCGTGTGAGTGACCCGTGCGCTTTCCCCGCAAACCCGACATCCCCCCGACCGACGCCGACGACGCAGACGACGACGCCGCGCTGTTCCGCAAGGCCGTCGGCGACGTGCGCCCGGTGGCCAACCGCAATGCGTCTCTCGACAAGCCTCGCCCCGCACCGCGCCCACGCCAGCAGGAACTGGACGATCGCGCGGTCATCGACGAGCTGCTGAACCACCCGCTCGACGACGAGGCCGAACTCGATGGCGAGCACGTGTCCTACGCGGCGCCGGGTATCCAGCAACACGTGCTGCGCAAACTGCGCCGCGGCGCCATCGCCGTCCAGGCCGAGTTGGACCTGCACGGCTTCACGGTCGAGGCCGCTCGGCGCGAGACCGCCGAATTCATTGCAGCGGCCCGCGACCGCGACCTGCGTTGCGTACGCGTCATCCATGGCAAGGGCCGGCGCCAGATCGATCAGGCACCGAAACTCAAGCAGTTGCTCACACGCTGGCTGCCGTCGCGCCCCGAGGTGCTGGCATTGTGTTCCGCGCGGGCCGCCGACGGCGGCACCGGCGCGCTCTACGTGCTGCTCAAGCGCCGCACCGAGGCCCGTTGAGCGGTCGCCGGCTCGCCACCGACCGACGCCGGTTTGACAGCGGTATCCGGTCTGTTTAATTTACTTTTCGAATTTAATATCACCCGGACCGCGGAGGACACCCATGTACCTCGGAATTGACCTCGGCACATCCGGCCTGCGGGCCGTCTTGGTGGACGACAGCAGCACCGTGATCGGGTCGGCGGATACCCACTACGGCGTAGACCACCCGCACCCGGGCTGGAGCGAGCAGGACCCCGCCGACTGGATCACCGCGTGCCGTGAGGCCGTGGCGGCCCTGCGCAGCGCGCACGGCGCGGCCTTCACCGCGGTGCGCGCGATCGGCCTCAGCGGCCACATGCACGGGGCCACCCTGCTCGATGGCAGCGACACCGTGCTGCGCCCGTGCATTCTCTGGAACGACACGCGCTCGGCCGCTGAGGCGGCGGCGCTCGACGCCGTGGCCGGGGTACGCGACCGCAGCGGCAACATCGTGTTTCCGGGATTCACTGCACCCAAGCTGCGCTGGGTGGAAAACCACGAGCGCGACGTGTTCGACCGTGTGGCCACCGTGCTGCTGCCAAAGGACTACCTCCGACTCTGGCTGACCGGTGAAGCGGTCAGCGACTGCTCGGACAGTGCGGGCACCAGCTGGCTGGACGTGGGCGCACGCGACTGGTCCGACGCCTTGCTCGACGCGGGCCACATGCGCGCAGACCAGATGCCACGCCTGGTCGAAGGGGCCGCGGTATCCGGCGAGTTGCGTGCCGAGCTGCTGGGTGAATGGGGCCTCAGCGGCCCGGTGCGGGTTGCCGGGGGTGGCGGCGACAATGCCGCGGCGGCCGTCGGCGCTGGTTGCGCGCGCGAGGGCGATGGCTTTGTCTCGCTCGGCACTTCCGGGGTGCTGCTCGCCGCGCGCGCCGGCTACGCACCCGCGCCCGAGAGCGCGGTTCACACCTTCTGCCACGCGCTGCCGGACACCTGGTACCAGATGGGGGTCATGCTGGCCGCCACCGATTGCCTGAACTGGCTCGCGCGCCTGCTCGGTCGCGCACCGGCCGACCTCGCAGCCGAAGTCGAACAGCCCATAACGGGACCGTCCGACACGGTGTTTCTGCCCTACCTCTCGGGCGAGCGCACGCCTCACAACGACAGCGCGGCGCGCGGCGCATTCGCCGGGCTCGCCATCGCCGACGATCCCGCGGACCTCACCCGCGCGGTCATGCAGGGCGTGGCCATGGGTTTGCGCGACAGCCTCGACGCCCTGCACAGCACCGGCGCCACGCCGTCACGTCTGCTCGCCATCGGCGGCGGCGCACGCTCCCGTTTCTGGCTCGAGACCCTCGCGACCGTGCTGGGTGTACCGCTCGACGTGCCGGAGGGCGGCGAATTCGGCGCGGCGCTGGGCGCGGCGCGCCTGGCGATGCTGTGCGACAACACACGCGCCGTCGACGCGGTGCTGACGTCACCGCCGCTCGCGTACACCGTCGAGCCGCGCGCTGAGTTGCTCGAAGACTATGCCGCAGCGCACGCCCGGTTCAAGGCCGTGTACCCGGCACTGAAGTCGGCCCTGGCATGACACTGTCCAGCCGAGCCCGCCGTGGTGTCTGGCTGATCGCCAGCCTCGCGTGCGCTGTCGGTGCCACCGCCGCCTCAACCGCGTCTGACAGCGCCACCGACGCGCTGCGCGAGGCGCTCGGGCCGCGCCCGGGCTTTGCCCAGCCTGACCCCAAGCGCGTCGCCCTGGGCCACAGCCTCTTCTACGATCCGGTCCTCTCCGGCAACCGCAACATCAGCTGTGCAACCTGCCACCACCCGACACTCGGCACCGGTGACGGGGTCTCGCTGTCACTCGGCGAGGGCGGCATCGGCCTCGGCCCCGATCGGATTGCGGACCCGGACAACCCGCCCGAGCAACGCATCCCGCGCAACGCACAGGCGCTGTTCAACTTGGGCGCAGACAGCATCACCACCTTCTTCCACGACGGCCGGCTCGAAGTCGATCCGAATCACCCCGACGGCATTCGCACACCGCTCGGCGAGGACATGCTGGGCGGTTTCGCGTCGGCGCTCTCGGCGCAGGCCATGTTCCCGGTGCTCTCACCGGACGAAATGGCTGGCCACTACGCGGAGAACGACATCGCACTTGCCGTCCGGCAGGGCCGCATCACCGGGCCCGACGGCGCCTGGGAGCGTGTGACGCAGCGCGTGACCGAGATCCCGGCCTACCGCGCGCAACTCGACGCGATCTACGGCCCCGGCGCAGCGGTGGACTTCACCGACATCGCCAACCTGATCGCCGATTTCATTGCCGTGGAGTGGCGCGCGGACGCGAGTGCCTTCGACCGCGCGCTGCTTGGCGGTGAGCCACTCGAACCGGCAGCGCAACGCGGGCTGTCGGTGTTCTACGGGGCGGGCAACTGTGCCAGCTGCCACAGCGGCTGGCTGCACACTGACCAGGCGTTTCACGCGATTGGCGTGCCGCAGTTCGGGCCGGGCAAGGCTGCCCGGTTCGAGTCTCACCAGCGCGACGAGGGACGCTTGCGGGTGACCGGCAACGAGGCCGACCGGTTCCGGTTTCGCACGCCGAGCCTGCGCAACGTCGCACTGACGGCGCCCTACGGCCACACCGGTGCCTTCGCCACGCTTGAAGACATGATCGCCCACCATGTCAACGTGCCACAGTCGAACGCGCTCTACGACACCACACAGGCCATACTGCCCACGTTTGCCGGTGCATCGCGGGATTGGCAGGCCTGGTCCGACAAAGCGCAACGCGCGGACATCACGGCGCGCGCCGAAATACAGCCCGTATCACTCAGCGAAGCCGAGGTCTCGGACCTCGTCGCCTTTCTTCACAGTCTCACCGACACGAGTTGGCGAGTGCGTGGCCTCGGTGTACCGGACACGGTGCCGAGCGGCTTGCCCCTGGATCAGTAAGGCTCGATACGCAACCCCGGTCCGTCGCGCACCACACGCAGGCTCTGGTTGGCGTCGACCCGGTGCCACGTGCTGACGGACTGATCGGGCCAGACCACGCGCACCTCGACCGACTCAGCGTCGCCCAGGCCCAGGTGCATCGGCACGGCATCACCACCGGCGTGCCCGCCGCCACGGGTGATTTCCCGGCTCCATTGCCGTGTGCCTCCGCGGACCTCGACGTAGGCGCCGAGCGCCTCGGGGTTTCGCCCGGGCTGGGACACGTTCAGGCGCAGCCAGTGCCGCGTTGCCGAGCGGTTCTGGTAGAGCTCGAGCGGCGCGCGGCGGTTGTTGACCACGATGTCCAGCAAGCCGTCGCGGTTGAGGTCGACCACCGCAGCGCCGCGACCGCGCTCGGTCGACGCCACGCCGGCCTCCGCCCCGACCTCGACGAAACGGCCGTCCTCACGCTGCAAGAGCAGGTTGTTCGGGTCCTTGAGAGCGGCATCGGGCATCTGATCCACATTGCCTTTGGCGATGAAGAGATCGTCGAGGCCGTCGTTCTGCACATCACCGAAGGCCGCATGCCACCCTGTCGACGGGCGGCCGTCGCCGCCCGTGTACGGGCGGTGGGCACTGGCACCGAATTCGAATGGCGCGTTGCGGTACACCGGGCCCGCTGCGCCCGGTTCGTGAAACTGCAGCTTCTGATCGCCGATCGAGGTCAGCATGACGTCGTTGTAGCCGTCCTGGTTGAGGTCACGCGAGGCGATGCCCATGCCCCAGAGCGCGTAGTCACGCCAGCCCTCCTCCGCTCGGTACAGCCGCGGCTCGGGCTCCATGGCCCACATCTGTTCCCGCCCGTCGCGGACGTAGTAGTGCCTGTCGTTGCTCACGCGCAGGTCGGCGCGGCCTGACCGCGACCAGTCAGTGAAGAGCATCGACAGCGCACAGTGCCCGGGCGCGAGCGACCGGGGCGCAGCGTAGCGCTCCCCCTCTGGTCGGTAGAGCAGCGTTTCGCTGCATTGGCCGAACGGGCCGTCCGGGTGGTGGCGATCGACGTAGGTGCCGATCGCGAAGGTCGGCAGCTGTGCCCCGGCTTCGAAGGTGGCGGAGAACGCCGTGCTCCAGAGGTCCGGACTCTGAAAGCCCCAGGCTGCTGGTGCCTCGTCAAAGGCGCAGTCGCCGCGCCCCCGCAACAGCGTGTCGGGCCCGACCCGCAACAGCACCAGATCCTGGTGGCCGTCGCTGTCGATGTCCACCGGGTAGACGCCGGTCACGCCGGTTCGGGCGACAGTGTCCGGCGTGTCGACGGCAAACCGCAGCGTATCGCCGGCGGCAGGCGTGCGGTTGCGCAGCAGCTTTGCCGGCGCGTCACCGCCGGCGACCACGAGTTCGGGCAAGTCGTCACCGTCGCAGTCGAAGGCGGCAACCCCACCACCGACAAAATGGTGCCAGCCGCCCAGGTACTGGTGATCCGGCACCGGCAGCTGCTCGAACCGCACCGTGTCAGGCGTTTGCGCCCGCACGTCACACCCGCCTGCGGCGAGCACCACGAGCCCGAACATCACCCGCATCGCGTGCCGTGTTGCGTGCACTGGCTGCTCACTCCGCATGCGCACCGAGCTCCTGAATCCGCAAGGCCGACACCCCGTCGATTGCGAAGGCGGCAGCCCCCTTGGCCCACATCAGGTCACCCCATTGGTGGACCGCGACCTCGGTGTCGGCGGTGTCGACCTGCACGACATGGGAGCGCATCTCCGCGATCGCGCTCTGCGCGTCGAGGTGGTCGAAGGACGCCCGCTGACCGGCCAGGATCACGAGCTGCGGGTCGAAGATATTGACGACGTTGGCAAGGCCGAGCGCGAACATGCGCCCTGCGCGTGTGAAGACCGCCCGCGCAACGGCGTCACCGCGCTGGGCCGCCTGCCAGAGGTCGGGCAGGCTCTGCACGTCTGATTGCCCGATACGTGCCTCGCGCAGCAGCGCGTAGTCTCCAACGTAGGCTTCAAGACAGCCGCGCTGTCCGCACTGGCACAGGGCGCCCTCGAGTTGCACCTTGGTGTGGCCGAACTCTGTGCCGCAGCCGCGCACGCCCCGGTAGATCTGGTGGTCGATGACCACGCCCATACCGACGCCGTGCTCCACGGTCAGCACGACGAAGTTGGCCACGCCGCGCCCGAGACCGAAAAGCTGTTCGGCCTTGGCTATCAGGTTCGCGTCGTTGTCGAGGAACACGGGGCACCGCATCTCGGTGCGCAGGTTCTCGCCGAACGCGACGTTGCGGCGGTCGAGCGACGGCGACCAGTGAACGAAGCCGCGGCGGGCATCAATCAACCCCGCGAGGCCAATGCCGACGCCGTCCAGGTCATCGCGTGTGAAGCCACCCTTGGCGCACACGTCGTCGAGCACAGCCGCCGCAGCCGCCGACAGGTCGTCGGGCGGCAGACAGGGCGAGTCGAGCTGCGTCACGAGGCTGACAGTGTCCTTGCCCTCGAAATCGACGACCACAGCCGAAATCGATTCCCGCGCGATCTTGAGCCCCGCCACCCGACACGCAGCGCCGCGCACCTTGAGCGCAACGCGCGGACGCCCGCGGCGGGGTTTGTCGCCGCCCTCGCTCTGACTGGCCGATTCCACGGTGGTGATCAGCCCGGCACTGAGCATTTCGGCGGTGATCGCGGTCACCGACGCCGGGCTCAGGCCAACCCGTTCGGCGATGTCGACGCGCGCCAGACCGTCGCCGGCACGGATCGCGTCAAGCACCACGCGTCGGGCGCTGAGGCGTTGTTCAAGGGCGTGTGTGGTGTTTTCCATGGTCTCGGGTGTCACCGTGCGTTGCACGACGCTGCAATGGCAACCGCCTGCGCGCGTCTTTCCTGCACAATACTATTTAATTTGCCATCCGAAATAAATAGTGATACTTATATGTCACCGCCGAGTGCCCCCTGGGGCGTGTCGGCGCGTGCATCACTCACCGGGAGGGAACATTTTGAAACTCACCAAAGCACTTATACCGGCGGCCCTGGCCGCATTGGTCTCTGTCAATGTCAACGCGGCCGACGTGACAGTCGGCGTCAGCTGGTCGAATTTCCAGGAAGAGCGGTGGAAAACCGACGAAGCGGCGATGCTCGGCGCGCTGGAAGCTGGCGGCGCGACCTACCTGTCAGCCGACGCACAGTCGTCGTCATCCAAACAGCTTTCGGACATCGAGAGCCTGATCGCGCAGGGTGTCGATGCGCTGATCATCCTGGCACAGGATGCTCAGGCGATTGGCCCGGCGGTCCAGGCCGCAGCGGATGAAGGCATCCCCGTGGTCGCCTACGACCGGCTGATCGAAGACGATCGCGCGTTCTACCTGACCTTTGACAACGTCGAAGTCGGCCGCATGCAGGCACGCGCGGTGTTCGACGCTCAGCCGAAAGGCCGTTACGTCATGATCAAAGGGTCACCCACAGACCCCAACGCCGACTTTCTGCGCGGCGGTCAGCAGGAAGTGCTGCAGGCCGCGATCGACAGCGGCGACATCGAGATCGTCGGTGAGGCCTACACCGACGGCTGGCTGCCCGCGAACGCCCAGCGCAACATGGAGCAGATTCTGACTGCCACCGACAACGGCGTTGACGCCGTGGTCGCATCCAACGACGGCACCGCCGGCGGCGTGGTCGCAGCCCTCACTGCACAGGGCATGGAAGGCATTCCGGTGTCGGGCCAGGACGGCGACCACGCGGCACTGAACCGCGTTGCCAAAGGCACTCAGACGGTGTCCGTGTGGAAGGATGCCCGTGACCTCGGCCGCGCTGCAGGCGAGATCGCGGTCGCCCTCGCCGGTGGTACAGCCATGTCCGACGTGGAAGGCGCGGGCAGCTGGACCTCACCGGGCGGCACCACCATGACCTCGATGTTCCTGGCACCGGTTCCGGTTACAGCAGACAACCTGTCAGACGTGGTCGACGCCGGCTGGATTTCCCAGGATGCCCTCTGCCAGGGCGTGAGCAACGGTCCGGCCCCCTGTAACTGATCCCCCGAGCGGATCACACCCGACGGCCCCCGACCGGGGGCCGTCATCCACGCCCCTATCCACTGAACGGAGACGACGATGGCTGCCGGTCCGTCCACACCCGACCTGCCCACGGTCGAACGCAGCTTGCTGCAGCAACTCGAGGTCGACAGCCGTCTGCTCGGCATGATCGGCGCGCTGATCGTCCTCTGCATCGGTTTCAATCTTTTGACCGACGGGCGTTTTCTGACCCCGCGCAACCTGTTCAACTTGTCGATCCAGACGGTGTCAGTCGCGATCATGGCATCCGGCATGGTGTTCGTGATCGTCACGCGTCACATCGACCTGAGCGTTGGCGCTCTGCTGGCCACGAGCTCCGCCGTCATGGCGATGACCCAAACGCAAGTGCTGCCCCACATGCTCGGGTTTGGCCTGGACAACCCGGCCATCTGGGTGGTGACACTGGCCGTGGGTCTGATCACCGGCACCCTGATCGGCGCTTTCCACGGCTGGATGGTGGGCTACCTCACGATCCCGGCCTTCATCGTCACCCTCGGCGGCTTTCTCGTCTGGCGGAACGTCGCCTGGTATCTGACAAGCGGGCAGACCATCGGCCCGTTGGACAGCAATTTCATGATGTTCGGTGGCACCAACGGCACCCTTGGCACCACCTGGAGTTGGGTGGTCGGCGTCGGTGCCTGTCTCGCGGCACTCGCCGTGCAGTGGCGCAGCCGCCGGGTGAAGCTGGGCCACGGGTTTACCGTCAAGCCGTTGTGGGCGGAGTACACGCTCGGTCTGGTCATCGTGACGGCCATTCTCGGTTTCATCGCCACACTGAACGCTTACAACATTCCGACACGGCGCCTCAAGCGCCTGTTCGAGGCCCGCGGTGAAACCATGCCCGAGGGTCTGGAGGTCGGCTACGGACTGCCCATTTCGGTGCTCATCCTGATTGCAGTCGCCTTGATCATGACGCTGATTGCGCGGCGCACACGCTTCGGGCGTTACATCTTCGCGACTGGCGGCAACCCGGACGCCGCGGAGCTCTCCGGCATCAACACCCGGTGGCTGACCGTGAAGCTGTTCGCGCTGATGGGCTTTCTGTGCGCGCTCTCAGCCGTGGTCGCAAGCTCGCGCCTGGCCAACCACACCAACGACATTGGCACACTCGACGAATTGCGGGTCATCGCCGCCGCCGTGATCGGCGGCACCGCCCTCTCCGGCGGTGTCGGCACCATCCACGGCGCCATCCTCGGCGCGCTGATCATGCAAGCGCTGCAGTCCGGCATGGCAATGGTCGGCGTCGACGCCCCGTTCCAGAACATCGTGGTTGGCAGCGTGCTGGTCGCCGCCGTGTTGATCGACATCATCTACCGCAAGCGCCTGGGGGTTCGACAATGAGTGTGCAACCGTCGCAAGCGCACCAGGGCAGCCCCCTGGTCGAGCTCAACAACATCAGCGTGTCCTTCGGCGGCATCAAAGCGGTGGACGACGTCAGCGTCGACCTGTACCCGGGCGAAGTCGTTGGCCTGCTCGGCCACAACGGCGCCGGCAAGTCGACCCTGATCAAGGTGCTCTCGGGCGCGTACGCCAAGCAGACCGGCGACATCCGCATCAACGGCCAATCGGTCGAGATCAACAACCCGCGTGACGCGCGGCAGCACAACATCGAAACGATCTACCAGACGCTTGCGTTGGCAGACAACCTCGATGCGGCGAGCAACCTGTTCCTCGGGCGCGAGCTGCTGACACCCCTCGGCCTCGTGGACGAGGCGGCGATGGAAGCCGAATGCCGCAAGATCATGGCGCGGCTGAACCCGAATTTTCAGAAGTTCACCGAACCGGTATCTGCGCTTTCAGGCGGTCAGCGCCAGTCGGTCGCGATTGCCCGTGCGGTCTACTTCAACGCGCGCATCCTGATCATGGACGAACCCACCGCGGCGCTCGGCCCCCAGGAAACGGCGATGGTCGCCGAGCTCATTCAACAGCTCAAGGCCGAGGGCATCGGCATCTTTCTCATCGACCACGACGTGCACGCGGTGATGGAGCTGTGCGACCGCGCGAGCGTCATGAAGAACGGCCAGCTGGTCGGCACGGTCAGCATCCCCGATGTGACCGACGACGACCTGCTGTCGATGATCATTCTGGGCAAGAAGCCGGGCGAAGCGGCGGCCTGAGCCGCCACCCGGTTGTCTGCCCCCACTGGAGAGTACCCATCATGTCCTTGTTCGAGTCGTTTTCGGCCACGCAGTACGAAGGGCCGGACAGCAGCAACCCGCTGGCGTTCAGGCACTACAACCCGGACGAGGTGATCGCCGGCAAAGCCCTGCGCGACCACTTGCGCTTTGCCATCGCCTACTGGCACAGCTTTGCGTGGGAAGGGGGGGACCCCTTCGGTGGCCGTACCTTTGATCGGCCCTGGTTTCCGCAGGACTCGATGGCCAATGCCCGGCTCAAGGCCGATGCGGCTTTCGAGCTGTTCAACGCGGTGCAGGCGCCCTACTTCTGCTGGCACGACGCCGACCTCCGTCCAGAGCAGGGCAACTATGCCGACAACGTGTCGACCCTGGACGAGATCACCGACTACATCGGCGAGAAGATGGCGGCTTCCGGCATGAAGTGTCTGTGGGGCACGGCCAACCTCTTCAGTGACCGCCGCTGGATGGGTGGCGCGGCGAGCAACCCCGACCCCGATGTCTACGCCTTCGCCGGCGCGACCGTCAAGGCCTGTCTCGACGCGACGCACAAGCTCGGCGGCGAGAACTACGTGCTCTGGGGTGGCCGTGAGGGCTACGAAACCCTGCTGAACACCGACCTTCGGCGCGAACTGGACCACATGGGCCGCTTCCTGAACCAGGTGGTCGAGTACAAGCACAAGATCGGCTTCGGCGGCACCATCCTGGTCGAGCCCAAACCCCAGGAACCCACCAAACACCAGTACGACTTCGACGTCGCGACCTGTGTCGGCTTCCTGCGCAAGTACGGGCTCGAGGACGAGGTCAAACTCAACATCGAACAGGGCCACGCGATCCTCGCGGGCCACAGCTTCGAGCACGAGATTGCCGTGGCGGTCGCCGAGGGCATGTTCGGTTCGATCGACATGAACCGCAACGACTACCAATCCGGCTGGGACACGGACCAGTTTCCGAACAACACGCCGGAGGTTGCGCTGGCGTACTACCACATCCTCAAGGGCGGGGGTTTCACCACCGGTGGCACCAACTTCGACGCCAAGTTGCGGCGTCAGTCTCTGGACGCCGAGGACCTTGTCGCAGCGCACGTTGGCGCCATGGACGTCTGCGCACGCGGTTTCAAAGCCGCCATGGCCATGCTCGAGGACGGCGGGCTCGAGGCTGCACTCCAGACCCGTTACGCGGGCTGGGAGCACGACAGCGCCCAGGCGTTGCTGGCCGGGTCGCTCGCCGACCTCGCCGAGCGCGTGCGCGACCAGGACATCCGACCGGAACCGCGCTCGGGGCGCCAGGAGATCCTCGAGAACCTCGTCAACCGCTTCGTCTGATCGCCATTCAGGCCATCAGATCCGGGGTCGGGCAGCTTGCCTGGCCGCAGCGCACGCCGGCGGCCTGGTCCGGCCGCCACGTGCGCCGTTTTTCATTTGCACTCTGTGCTAAAGATTTCCCCGCGCCGGCAGATACGGTTTCCATAAAAACAACACCACCGCGCACACGCTGGACAACGGTGCTTCGCGACGGTGGGTATCGCGTGTAGCGAGGTCTGACTGCCGGTATGTTCACGAGAATCCGCTTTCCGGTCGCCCTGAGTGCCGGGCTCTTGTTGTGTGGCGTCGCTCAGGCGGCGACGCAAGGCACCCTGGGCGCATCCTCCACCGGCACGGCCGAGATCACGATTTCGAAGGGCGATGTGGTGTTGATCACCAACATCACCGATGTCAATTTCCCCCAATGGACAGCTGGCGGCGGAGACCAGAACGCCGACGGCCAGGCGTGTGTATACAGCTCAACGGGCAGCTACAGCATCCAGGCCACCAGCACCAACGGCACTGGCGTCTTCGAGATGACCGACGGCTCGAACAATGCGCTTGCCTACACGCTGAGCTGGATAGATGACCAATCCGGCGCTGCTGCCGTGCCACTCAATTCAGGGCAGGTGAACACCACCACCATGGCAGGATCGAGCAGCACGAGTTGCGCAGATCTCAGTGGCGTGAACGCGCGATTCGCTGTGAGCATCACGGAGGCCGCTCTCGACGCGGTGCCCGCAGGCTCCTACAGTGACACGCTGACCCTGACGGTCGCACCAATCTGAGCGATACGCCCTAACCTCGCCTGAGCAACCGCCGCACCGCACGCCGCCAGAACGACGTGGGTTCCGTTTGGTTTGCAGCGGTCTTGCGCGGCTTGCGTCGAGTCGAGGTGCCTGTGCGTTTTGCGCGCGTGCGTTTCGCCGGCGTGTCGGCGGTGGCTGTATCCGAAGTCGACTCCGCCACCACATCCAAGTCGTCCATCGCCTCGGTGCGCCCCCAACCCATCCGTGCCCAGACGCGTGACAACACACCGCGTTGCGGTTGCGGCCTCGCAGTCCGACGGGCGCGCGGTTTGGCCGGTGCCGAGCGTGCACGTTGGGGCCTGGTCGTTCGCCGCCTGGTCGGTGCCGCTCGGGTGCCCCACCCCACCCGGTCCAGCAACGCGTGGAACAGGCCGGCGCGCTTCGACTCGGTGCGCGCCGAAGCACGCGGGGCGCGCGGTGTCGACGACCGCCGTGTTTTTGCGCGTTTGCGCGGCGCAGACGTCGCCGTCCCCGAGGCGTGGGCTGTCGAAGACGATGCGGCCCGAGCCGAGGTCAATGCGCGCTTTGCGCGTGTGACCAACCGACTCGCCCGCCCCAACCAGCCGAGCGCGCCGGTTGCCTCAGCCGTGTCCGTGGACCCGTCACTGACCGCGTCCGCTGCCTCGGCCTCGGCCTCGGTCTTTGCATTTCGACCACGCACCGGACGGCGCCCGAGTACGGCGCCGTCGTCGGTTGATGACGCTCCGGCCTCGTCCTCGGGCGGCACGGGTGGAGCGACCGGCGATGCCGCATCCGTGTCCAAGGCATTTGAGGTGGCGGGGGCGGGCGCTGCCGTGTCAGGCGCTGCCGTGTCAGGCGCCGGTGCGTCGGGCGCCGGTGCGTCGGGCGCCGGTGCGTCGGGCTGGGCCAACGCGGCCTCCAGCGCCGATTCCAACGCCCGCGCCGATGCCGCGCTGACCGTTTCAGGGCCACCGTCGTCGGGCAGCGCATCGCCGACGCCGGCGTCTTGCTCGGCGGACACCGCCAACATCGCCGAGCCCTTTGCCGTCTCAGCCTCGGCTGCCGCAGCTTCGGCTGCCGCAGCTCCGGCTACGGGGCCAGTTGCCACGGTGTCGTGCATCGGCACTGAAGGGACTGCCTGATCTGCACTGTCGCGGCGTGCAGTGGCCTCAATCGCCTGCGGTGTCGGGCGCGCTTCGCCGAAGTGAGTCCGCCGGGGTTACGGGTTCCCCACGCGCGGCCTCATGGTTGCGGTTGTCGGCGTCGATGAGCGCCGCAATGTCCGTGTCGTGTGGTGGGGCCGCGGGCACATCCGATTCCAGCGAGGGCTCGGTGCCGAGCGCGTTGAGGGTCGGGTCATCTGCCGGGCCGGGTGTTTCCTGGACCGAGGCATCGACACCGTCCTGACGCGACGCAATGTCCGACAGTGCGCGTTCAGCCTGCTCCGCCAGCGCCGAGCGGGCGGCCTCGACCGCGGCCACGGTGTCGCCGCTGCGCGCCAGGGCCGAGGGTGTGGTGACAGGGTTGTGATCCACCGGCACGTCGCCCACACTGGCGTCGGCGTCCACCCCGTCCAGAGTGACCACGTCGTCGCTGATGTCACCAGGCGCGTCGAGCTGGTCGAGCATCTCGACGAGCCCGTCGATGTCGGCCTCGGTGGCATCACCGTCGGTGTCAATCTCAGTCGCATCGCCACCGATGTCACCACCCGCCACGGCCACTGACGCGCCGGTGGATGTGGCGCCCGTAGGGTCCGTGGCGTCTCCCTGGGCAGCGCTGACGGTATCGCCACCGTCGAGCGACGCCGGCAGGGCATCCGCGTCGCCCTCCTCCATGTCGTCAGCGTCCACCGACGGCACCGACTCGGCTGACGGCTCAGCGCCACCGCCGAGCATGTCGAGCTGCTTGTCGATGGTCTCGAGATCCAGCAGCGCGTCGAGTGGCGGCAGATCGGAAACCGCCTTGATGTTGAAGTAGTCGAGAAAGGCTTTGGTCGTGCCGTACATCGACGGCCGCCCGGGCACATCACGTTGGCCGACTACCTTGATCCACTCGCGCTCGAGCAGGGTTTTGACGATCGTGCTGCTGACACTGACGCCGCGAACGTCCTCGATCTCGGCTCGGGTGATCGGCTGCCGATAGGCAATCAGCGCAAGGGTTTCCAGCAGGGCTCGCGAGTACCGAGGCGGCCGCTCCTCGAACAAACGCGCGACCCAGGGTTCAAACTCCTGTTTGACCTGCAGGCGGTACCCGCTGGCCACCTGTCGAAGCTCAACCCCGCGCCCGGCGAGGTCGTCGGCGAGGCCGTCGAGCGCGGCGAGTACGAATTGCCTGTCGAGGGGTGTGTCGTCTTCGGACAACACCGCCTGAAGCTGCTGCACGCTCAACGGTTTGCCCGCCGTCAGCAGGGCCGCTTCGATGATGTGCTGTGTCTTGTGTTGGCTCATCCCACTTCCGCCAGCGGCTCGGGCTCGGCCGTGTCGACCGGGTCTCGATCGAAGGACGGGTCGTGGTCACCGTCGCCGTCACCGTCGTCATCACCGTCGTCACTCGGTCCCGGGTCGAGGCTGCCGCGGGCACGCAGGTAGATGGGCGCAAACACGGCAGTTTGCTGGATGTCGATGAGGGATTCCTTGATCAACTCCAGAATCGCGAGAAAATTCACCACCACGCCCAGCCGACCTTCCTCGGGCTGGAACAGGTCGGCGAAGGCCGTGAATTCGTCGCTGCGCAGCTCGCCGAGGATGTGGGTCATCTTTTCGCGCACCGACAGCGCTTCGCGGGAAATGTGGTGGTTGGCGAGTTGATCGGCGCGTGTGAACACGTCGTTCAGTGCGAGCAGCAGTTGCTTGATGTCGACATCAGGTTCGGGCTTGCGTCGGCGCAACTCGGGCAGCTCGGCGGAGGCGACAAACAGGTCGCGCTCGAGCCGTGGCATGTCGTCGATCCGCACCGCGGCGCTCTTGATCTGCTCGTACTGCTGAAGTCGCCGGATCAGCTCGGCCCGGGGATCGTCCTCTTCCTCGATTTCCTCCGGCCGCGGCAGCAGCATCCTCGACTTGATTTCTGCAAGCATGGCAGCCATCACGAGGTACTCGGCAGCCAGCTCCAGGCGGAGGGTGTCCATCATCTCGATGTACGCCATGTACTGGCGCGTGATGACGGTGATCGGGATGTCGAGTATGTCGAGGTTTTGCTTGCGGATCAGGTAGAGCAGCAGATCGAGCGGCCCTTCAAACGCCTCGAGGAACACCTCCAGCGCATCCGGCGGGATGTAGAGGTCGCGCGGCAATTCCATGATGCGCTCGCCACGCACCACGGCGAGCGGGATTTGGGCCTGGACCGGCGCACCGTCGGCGTCGTGTGTGGACGGCTCGGGGGCGTTTGACTCGGTCGCGCTCACAGGGGGCGCAGGGGCCATGGCAAAACCTGCTTCGGTGTTTCGCCAATTATACGTCAATCCATCCGAAAGCCGTCAGTCGACGAACGTGGATGGGTCGCCCCGCCCGTGTCGGATCAACTCGGCTCGTCCGGATTCGAAGGACACCACCGTGGTCGGGTCGACACCGCAGGGCCCACCGTCGATGACCAGGTCAACCTGGTGTTGCAACCGTTCACGCATGTCGTGCGGATCGGTCATCGGGAGTTCCTCGCCCGGCAGGCGCAAGGTGCTGCTGAGGATCGGTTCGCCGAGTTCCTCGAGCAAGGCGCTGACAATGTTGTGCTTCGGCACACGCAGTCCGATCGTCTTGCGCTTGGGGTGCTGCAGACGGCGTGGCACTTCCGCCGTGGCCCGCAGGATGAAAGTGTAGGGTCCCGGCGTGTGTGCGCGTAAGACGCGGTAGGTGGCGTTGTCCACACGCGCATAGGTCGCGAGGTCACCGAGGTCGCGACACACCAAAGTGAAGTTGTCGGCCTTGTCAATCGCGCGGATACGCGCCATGCGCGTCATGGCACCTTTGTCACCGATGTGACAGCCGAGTGCGTAACAGGAGTCGGTCGGGTAGACGATGACACCGCCGTCGCGGACGATCGACACGGCGGTGCGCACGAGGCGACGCTGCGGGTTGTCCGGGTGAATGGCGAAAAACTGACTCACGTGCCGTACCGCTCATGGTGGCGCACAACCCGCAGTATCCCACGGCCGCCACCGCCAGCACGCCCGATTTCGAGAACGGGTGCGCAATCCGAGCAACAAATCCCGGCACAGAACGCAGGCAAAGCGGGCTAGAATCGCGCTGTACCCACGCACCCGTTGACGCATGAAACTGCTCTACGACTTTCTGCCGATCGTCCTGTTTTTTGCCGCGTACAACCTCTACGGCATCTACGTGGCGACCGGGGTGGCGATCGTCGCGTCCCTCGTCATGGTGTGTATCGGTTGGTTGCGCCACCGCAAGGTCGAACGCATGCACCTGGTGTCGCTGGTCATCATCACCGTGATGGGCGGACTGACCCTGTGGTTGCAGGACAAGGCCTTCGTGATGTGGAAGCCGACGCTGATCAACTGGCTGTTCGCGGCGGTTTTCGCTGGCACGGCGGCGTTCGGCAAGCCGCTGGTGCAGCGGCTGCTTGACGGTCAGCTCACCCTGGAGAAACCCGTGTGGTCGACCCTCAACTGGATGTGGGTCGGCTTTTTCGTGGTCAGCGGCGCTGCCAACCTGTTCGTCGCCCGGCACTACCTGAGCGCCGAGGACGCGCTGCGTCAGGCCGTGCCCGAGATCACGGCCGAGCAGCTCGACCCCTTCGACTGCGAGCGCGACTTCACCGGTGACGCGCTCACGCTTTGCCGGACCGCAGCAGACCGGGAGTCGTTCTGGGTGAACTTCAAATTGTTCGGCTTGCTGGGGTTGACCGTGGTCTTTATCGTCGGTCAGGCGGTCTACCTCGGGCGCCACATGGAGACCGAGGACGACGACGGGGACGCCCCCGACGCACCGACCTGACCCGGCCCCAGCACTACCGCATGGAGCGTGACGCCGCCGCCCGCGACGGTAGCGGTGTGCGCACGCAAGTCGCGGCGGAGAACACCGTGACAAGCAACACGGCGCTGAGCCCGTAGATGCCGTGTGGTGCCCATTGGCCGAGCGGCAGGTACGGTCCGATATGCAGGCCACCCAGTGCAAACATCAGTATTGCCGGCCAGCGTTGGCGACCCCGGATCACCGCGGCGACAGCCAAGCCGATCAACACGAAGTAATACAGGCTCAAGCCGACCCGGTGTAGCGTGCTGAACAGGCTGTGTTGCTGGCAGCTCACACCGGCGTGCGACTGGCAGTACGCGAGGTGGGTGACCGGAAAGAAATTTTCCGAAAGCGAGAGAGCCGATTTCTTCAGGACATCCAGGGGGTGCGCGGCCATGTGCACGCGCATGGCCTCGGCAAGCTGCTTTTCGTTCGCCGGATCCATCACACCCCAGAACTGCATGGCGCTCTCTGCGGGCTCTTCGACGCCACCGGCAGTCAGCGCATTCTGCCGTGCACTGGCCTCGTAGTCGTGCTCGTATCCACCGATGTTCCAGTACACGTTGCCCATGAAGTAGTTGAAGCTCGCGCCCGTTGTCACCGGCACAGTGATCGGCAGCACCACCGCGTTGCGGACCACCCAGGGTGCTGCAAGGCAGCCGGCGACCAGCGCGGCCAACACCAGAGACGACACCCGACCGCTGATGTCACGGTGCACCTCGGAGAACGCCATGTACGCCATGAGCGCGCCCAGCGTGGCGCCGAAAACCAGAAAGCCGACGCCGTGTGTGAGCGTCAACAAGCCGCCAACTGCGCCAAACATCAGTGCGACACGCCGGAAGCGCCGGGCTGACAGCGGGTCACCGTGGCGGTTTCCGAACACCATCGACAACACCAACAATGACGACGCGAGGTACAAGGTCGACTGCAGCAGAGCCGTGTGCGGCAGCGACACCAGGCGGTAGAGCCAGGGGCTGATCAGGTAGAACAGGATCGCCGTGTACCCCACGCGTCGCGACCCGAAGAACCGCAGCGCAAGCACCATCAACATGATTGCAGTGGCACCGGCGAACACGCTGTTGAGCGCGATCACCGACACTTCCTGCCACCCGGTGGGCAGCAGTGCACTCGGCATCAGCAGGATCGGGTACAGCGGCGGACGGTGCATGACCGGCGCACCGCCCGACTCGAAACGAAAGCCCTCGCCCGACACCAGCATGGTGGCGAGTTCGACGTAGCCGTCGTGGCGCGGCCCGGTGAACTCCACGTTCACGCCGAAATACAGCGTGGGAATGAGGTACATCAGCAAGCCGCACGTGAAGACAAACACGACGGTGCGAAAGAACACTTTGAAGAGCAGGTGCGTGTCCGGCTTCGGCTGCATCGACCGACACATCCCAGGAGTGGTTGTGGCGATTATAGACCGCGGGTTCCGACACTCGCGCCGGCCGCACGGCGCGACGCGGTCAGCTGACCGCGCCGAGTGCCTGCGACAGATCTGCCTGGATGTCGTCGACGTGCTCGAGCCCGACGGAGAGTCGAATCAAACCGGGCTCGATGCCCGCGTCGGCCCGCTGAGCGTCACTGAGCCGCGCGTGGGTGGTGGTCGCCGGGTGCGTGATGGTGGTGCGCGCGTCGCCAAGGTTGCCGGTGACTGACAGCAGCCTGACACCGTCGATCAGCCGCCACGCCGCCGCCTGGCCACCGTCGACGACGAAGGACACCATGCCCCCTGCCGCGGATTGTTGCCGCGTGATCAGGGCGTGCTGCGGGTGCGAGGCCAATCCCGGGTAGATGACTTCCCTGACCCCATCCTGGGCCTCGAGCCACGTCGCCAGGTGGTGCGCATTCTCACAGTGCTGACGCATGCGCACGGCCAGGGTTTCCAGCCCTTTGAGGAACACCCAGGCGTTGAACGGGCTCATGCTCGCGCCGATGCAGCGCATGAAACCGAACAGCGTCTCGTCGATCAGCTCATGGCCGCCGACCAACGCCCCGCCGACACACCGGCCCTGGCCATCGAGGTACTTCGTCGCCGAGTGCATCACAACGTCGGCACCGAGTTCGAGCGGGCGTTGCAGGATCGGTGTACAGAAACAGTTGTCCACAGCGAGCAGGGCGTCGGCACCGCGCGCGATCGCACTGAGCGCAGCGATGTCGGCTGCTTCCATGCGCGGGTTGGTGGGCGTTTCGACAAACAGCAACCGCGTGTTGGGTTGCACCGCACGCGCCCAGGCCTCGGCGTCGGCGAGCGGTACCAGGTCGACCTCGATTCCCCAGCGCGGCAGGTAACGCATCAGCAGTGTCGTCGTCGAGCCGAACAGCCCCTTGGCCGCGAGCACGTGGTCGCCCTGCTTCAAGGTGCCGAGGCACAGCACCATGATCGCCGCCATACCCGAGGCGGTGGCCAGACAGGCGTCGCCACCCTCGAGTGCGGCAAGGCGGTCTTGAAATGCCCGCACCGTGGGGTTGGTGAACCGCGAGTAGACGTTGTCTTCGACGTCTCCGCCGGAGAACAGCGCAGCGGCGTGCGCCGCGTCGTCGAACACGAAACTCGACGTCGCGAAGATCGCCTCGCTGTGTTCACGCTCGTTGGTGCGGTGCTGCGCGTGGCGCAGGGCCACCGTCTCGGGCCTCAGTGGGCGGTCAGGGTCGTGGTCGGATGGGCTCATCGGTCTCTCCAGTCAAAACGGCGGGGCGACTGCAGGAGGACCGGTCCGGGCCCGCGTCGCTTTAGCGGTATTTATCAAGCGCCCGCAAGCTGAGGGGTCAAATCGGCGCCGACACCCCACAAGATTGGCAAAAACCCGCCCGTCTGACAACTCGGACCGCCACACGACACCGGCGACGACGTCCCCGCCGGGCTGCTACGATTAGCGAGGCAGCACCGGGCGAGCAGCGTGTGTTCGGCTCCGCGCCTGCTGCGCCACCCTGCTCGGTCACCCACCGTCGTCGGCCACGTGTGCTGCCCACGGCGCTCGACGCCGCCGCGGGCGCCGTGTCGAGAGCCTCGCGTGCCGGGGACCGCGCAGGTTCGGTTCTTGCGACGGCGTCACTGCCCCCGGTCAACTGGTCACACATGCACAGGCTCCGAACACCGCTGTTGCCCGCGCTCATCGCGCTCTGTCTGCTCGGCCCGGTGGCGGCCGAGACGCTCACCGAAGCAAAGAACGCACACACCCGTGGCGAGCTCGCCGCCGCACGTGCGGCACTCGACGCCGTGTTGGCCTCGACCGAGGCCAGCGCCGTGCCGGTGCGCGTAGCCAACCAGAACCTCGCTGTCATCAAAGCCCAACAGGGCGACGTCGACGGCGCCATTGCCACACTCGAGTGGGTGATCGCATCCGACCCGATCGCGGCGGCGGCCTTTGCCAACCTCAAGACACTCAGGGCCTTCCAGGCCGCCACGTCGATCAGCGCTGCGCTCGGCACGACGGGCGACACTGCGCTGCCCACCCTCTCGTGGCTGGACGCACCCGACGTG
>JBCCUP010000048.1 GCA_039196715.1 Pseudomonadota bacterium | reverse complement strand
TCAGTAGGCTTCGCCTGATGCTTGGCCAGTCGAATACAACCGATCCGTTGGTGACCGAGTCAGTTGCGATGCAGTTCTGGAGGCGACCAACGTGTCGAGTCTACCTCGCGTGAGCGAGTAGGCGCGAATGCGGTGCCAGCTTATTCGGCGCGTCTCGCCGGGCCTGCTTTGCCCGGCAAGGACGCAGCTCCCACGGGGGTGAGTGACAGCCTGAGCGTGATGCGCCCCGATCCCTGTGGGAGCGTCTGCCTCGCGTTAGCGAGTAGGCGCGAATGCGGTGTCAGCTTATTCGCCGCGTCTTGCCGGGCCCGCACGGCCCGACAAGGACGCGGCTCCCACGGGGGTGAGTGGCAGGTTGAGCGTGATGCAGCCCTGGTCCCTGTGGGAGCGTCTGCCTCGCGTTAGCGAGTAGGCGCGAATGCGAAGTCGATTCATTCGCCGCGTCTTGCCAGGCCTGTACGGCCCGGCAAGGACGCAGCTCCCACGGGGGCGTGAGTTGCTCGAAGCGTGAAGCGGCCCCGATCCCTGTGGGAGCGTCTACCTCGCACCAGCGAGTAGGTGCGAATGCGGTGTCAGTTTATTCGCCGCGTCTTGCCGGGCCTGCGCGGCCCGGCTAGGACGCAGCTCCCACAGGGGTGTGAGGCGTTCTGAGCGTGATGCAGCCCTGGTCCCTGTGGGAGCGTCTACCTCGCGCCAGCGAGTAGGCGCGAATGCGGTGTCAGCTTACTCGGCGCGTCTTGCCGGGCCCGCACGGCCCGACAAGGACGCGGCTCCCACTGGGGTGTGTGACGGCTTGAGCGTGATGCGCCCCGATCCGTGTGGGAGCGTCTGCCTCGCGGAAGCGAGCAGGCGCGAATGCGGTGTTGGGTTCTTCGCCGCGTCTTGCCGGGCCTGCGCGGCCCGTCAAGGACGCAGCTCCCACAGGGGTGTGGCGTGCCTGGAACGTGGCGTGGCCACTTTCTCTGTGGGAGCGTCTACTTCGCGCCAGCGAGTAGGCGCGAAGACGGAGCCGGGCCATTCGCTGCGTCTTGCCGGGCCTGCGCGGCCCGTAAAGGACGCGGCTCCCACTGGGGTGGGAGGCGTTCGGAGCGTGATGTGGCCCCGATCCTTGTGGGAGCGTCTACCTCGCGCCAGCGAGTAGGCGCGAATGCGGTGTTGGGTTCTTCGCCCCGTCTTGCTGGGCCTGCACGGCCCGACAAGGACGCAGCTCCCACGGGGGAGTGGGGTGGTCGCAGTGTGATGCCATTTACTCGAAGTACGGCAGGCCCTTGGCCTTGGCCGCTTCGACCCAGGGGGGCACGAAGGGCACGATTTCATCTTGTGAGGGCACACGCATTTCGATGAAGCTTGCGCCGTGATGGGCGAGTGCCGCTGCGAGCGTGGATTCGATCTGGTCTTCAGTAGTGATCCGCGCGACCGTAAAACCGAAGGCCGCCGCGACCTGGCAGTAGTCGACCCCGCCGAAGTCGGTCGACCAGGGTTCGTCCGATTCGTCGAGCAGGATCGCCTCGCCGCGGATCCAGCCAAAGGTGTCGTTGCGCGTCAGGATGATGGTGATGTTTCGGCCCGAACGCTTGATGGTCTCGAGGTCGCCGATCACGAAGCCAAAGGAGCCGTCACCCGTCAGCGACACCACAGGCCCGTCCCCCGCGTACAGCGCACCGAGCCCCGCCGGCACCGAGTAGCCGAGCGCGCCCATCGAGTAGTTGGTCAGGTAGCGCCGCCCGGCTTCGCGCACCGAGAGCAAGGCCGATGGGTAGATCGCCGCGACGCCGGGTTCGGCGGTCACCACCGCGTTCGGCGGCAACTGCACGTCGAGCGCCTGTGTCAGCTTGACTGGCGACACGGTGCCCTCTGGCATCGGTGTGTTGGCGTAGAACACCGCGTCCAGGGCGTCCTGCTTGACCGCGCTGAGGTCGAGCGCCGGGCGGGACAGCGCCGGGTGCTCGGCGTGTATCAGTTCGAGCAGGTAGGCGAGACTCGCGCGTGCATCGCCCACCAGACTCACCGCCACGGGGAAGTTGTTGCCCACGTGCGCCTCGGCAATGTCGAGGTGCAGGAAGGTGGTGTCGCGCGGGTCGCCGTAGAGGGTCCAGTGGTTGGTCGAGCTGGAGTCGGTGTTGGTGCCGATGAAGAACACCACGTCCGCCTCGCGCACGTAGGCGTTGGCGTAGGCCATCCCGCCGCGCGCGCCAATGACGCGCAGTGCCAGCGGGTGGGTTTCGGGCACCGTGCCCTTGCCGGGCGTGGTGGTCGCGACCGGGATCTGCAGCGTCTCGGCCAGCGCGAGCACCGCGTCGGTCGCCTGCGAAATCAGCGCACCCTGACCGCACACCAGCACCGGCCGTTTCGCGGCCAACAGCACGTCGATGGCGGTGCGCAGCGCCGTGTGGTCGGCCACCGGCCGGTGCGCGGGGTAGTGGCTGTATTGCGGTTCGGCGTACAGGTCGTCGACCGCGGTAGTTTCGCGGAACACGTTGATCGGCACCCGGATGTGGACCGGCGCCGGGCGGCCCGAGGTCGCGACGCGAAAGGCCCGGCGCAGCAGGAACGGGATTTCGGCGGGCCGGGTCAGCAGGAACGACTCCTTGCAGATGCTCTGGTACAGCGCGGTCTGGTCGACGCCGGTCAGGCCGTGGCGT
The DNA here is from genome assembly GCA_039196715.1 of Pseudomonadota bacterium. NCBI lineage: Bacteria > Pseudomonadati > Pseudomonadota > Pseudomonadota bacterium. The sequence goes on along the minus strand of JBCCUP010000048.1, from coordinate 32,655 downwards.
TTGTCCTGGTTGATCGGGATGTCAGAGCTGAAGAAGATCACCGGCACCGAGCTCAGGAAGGCCTCGGTGATGCCGGGCGTGCAATGGGTCACGCCCGGGCTCGGCGCTTCGAGCACCGCCGGGCGGCCGGTGACCTTGGCGTAAGCCTCGGCGGCAAAGGCCGCTGTACGCTCGTCCCGGGTGAGCACGTACTCGATGTCGGAGTGCGCGCGCCAACCCTCGTACCAGCCGATGGTGGTCTCGCCCGGCAGCCCGAACACGTGCTTGACGCCGTGCAACTCGAGCATCTTCAGCAGGATCTGGCCGCCGGTCATCTCGGGCGATGCGGCGCTCATGCGAGCACCTCCGCAACGGCGTAGCGCGCGAGCGCGTCGGGGTTGACCTCGACACCCAGGCCCGGGCCGGTCGGAACGTGGACACGGCCGTGGCGCACCGGGAACGGCGTGGTGAGGATGTCGGCCTCGGCGTAGTAGGTGGCCATGTAGAACTCGCACTCGAGTTTCAGGTCCGGCACCAGCGCCATGAGGTGCGCGCCGGCTGAGTGGGCGAGGCCGGTTTCGAACATGCAGCCGCCGTACACCTCGATCCCGGCTGCGCGGGCGATCGCCGCGACCTCGAGCGCACGGCGAATGCCACCGGATTTCATGATCTTCAACGAGAAGATGTCGGCGATCCGGTGGGTCGCACCGTACAACGCCCCGATCGGGTCGAACACGCTCTCGTCGGCCATGATCGGCACGTCGACCGCGCGGGTGATTTCCGCGAGTGCCTCGCGCTCGTGCAATTTGACCGGTTGCTCGACGAAGGTCGGGCGAAAGGCCTCGAGGTCGCGGATACAGCGCACCGCATCGTAGGCCGGCAGGCCCTGGTTGTAGTCGATGCGGATGTCGATCTCGTCGCCGTACAGCGACCGGAGTTGCTCGCACCGCATGAGGTCGAAGGCGTGGTCGGCAAAGCCGGTCTTGAGCTTGAAGATGCGCACGCCGTCGGCCCACAGTGCGGCGATGTCGTCGAGGTCGGCATCGAAGTCCGGGTTGGCAACGGAGAAGCTCATGCCGATGTCGTCACGCTGACGCCCGCCGAGCAGCTCCGACACCGACAGGCCCGTGATCTGGCCTGTGAGGTCGAGCAGCGCCATTTCGAGTGCCGCCTTGGCCTCCGGGTGGCCGACAAGCACCCGGTTGGCCATCGTCAGGTGCCGTTCGACAGCGATCGGGTCCTGTCCGATCAGGTGCGGCCGCAGGTGCACGTGGAGCGCGGCAGCGTTGGCCTCGGCGGTGCCGGTGAAGACCGGCCAGGGCGAGGCCTCGCCCCACCCGGTCAGGCCGGTGTCTGTGGTCACCTCGAGGACGGCGACGTGGATGCCGGCGACGTCGCCGCTGCCGTGCGAATGCACGGCCTTGGCCGGGATCAGAATGCGGTGAACGCGCAGGTGCTCGATGCGGTGCGGGCTCATCGCGGCGTCAACCCGGTCGCGAGCGCATGCTGTCTGGCAGGTAGGTCGCAAGCTCCGGCACCGCGATCATGATGAAGACCATCAGCACCATGATCAGGAACAACGGCAACGCCGATTTCGCGATGAAGCCCATCTCGTGTTCGGTGATGCCCTGCATGACGAAGAGGTTGAAGCCGATCGGCGGTGTGATCTGCGCCATTTCGACGACGATCACGATGAAGATGCCGAACCAGATCATGTCGATGCCGGCGTTGACGACCATCGGTTGCACGATCGCCATGGTCAGCACCACCGAGGAAATGCCGTCGAGAAACATGCCGAGCACGATGTAGAACAGCATCAACGCCATCAGCAGCGAGAAGCGCGAGAGCTCGAGGCTGTCGATGTACTCGGCGAGCGCGCGTGGCAAACCGGTAAAGCCCATCGCCAGGGTCAGCGCAATCGCTCCCATGAGGATCAGCGCGATCATGGCCGAGGTGCGCGTGGCGCCGAGCAGACTGTCGATGAAGGCCCGGGGCGTGAGTGATCCCTGAGCGGCGGCCAGGACCAGCGCGCCGACCACGCCGATCGCGGCGGCCTCGGTCGCGGTGGCGTAGCCGCCGTACATCGAGCCGATCACGACGAGGATCAGCAGGATCACGGGGATCAGGAAGCGGCTTTCGTGCAGCTTCTGGCGCAAGCTCATGCGGTCGGAGATGGTCGGCACCTCGTTCGGGCGCAGGAACGACCAGCCCGCGACGTAGGCCATGAAGAGGCCCGCGAGCACAATGCCGGGCAGGATACCGGCCATGAAGAGCTTGGTGATCGACTGCTCGACCGCCACGCCGTAGACGATGAGTGTCAGCGAGGGCGGGATCATCAGACCGAGGGTCGCGGCCCCCGCCAGCGTGCCGATGGTGATGTATTCGGGGTACTGGCGTTTGCGCAGCTCGGGGATCGACATCTTGCCGACGGTGGTCAGGGTCGCAGCCGACGAACCCGAGACCGCGGCAAAGAGCGTGCAGCCGACGATGTTCACGTGCACGAGGCCGCCCGGCATGCGTTGCATCCAGGGGCTCAGCCCGCGGAACATGTCCTGCGACAGACGGCTTCGGAACAGGATTTCGCCCATCCAGATGAAGAGCGGCAGCGCGGTCAGTGTCCAGCTCGAGGAGCCTGTCCAGATGCGTGTCAGCATCGCGTCTCCGGCGGGGCGCGAGGTGAACATCTCCAGGCCGAGGTAGGCGACGCCAAAGAGCGCAAGCCCGACCCAGACGCCGGTGCCGAGCAACAGAAAGAGGACGAACAGGAAAATGGCGACGAGGTAGATTTCTTCCACGGTCTTACTCCGCGCTCACGTCGACAACGGCCGGTTTGATGTTGTCCTTGCCGGTGAACAACGCGGTGATCAGGTTGTCCAGCGCGCAAATGAACAGCAGCACGGTGCCGATGGCCATGGCCGTCTGTGGGATCCAGATCGGCCAGGCGTCCTGCCCCTGGCTGATGTCGTTGAAGCGGTAGCTCTCATAGGTGAGCTTTACCGCGTAGCGCGCGAAGAGAAAGGTCAGGTAGGACGCTATGGCCCAGCACCAGATTTCCGCCCACCAGCGTTTGCCGCCGAGCGCATTGAGCAACAGGTTGACCCGGATGTGGCTGCCGTTGTTCAGCGCATACGGCATCGCGAGGAAAGACGCGGCGGCCATGCAGTAGCCCGTGATGTCAGGCGCGCCCGTGACGATCTCGCCAATCCACCGCGCAACCATCTGCATCGAGACGAAGCCGAGAATCAGGATCAGGAAGACCGCGGCGAGGTACCCCGCGTAGCGGTAGAGTCCGTCGAGGGTCGTACGCAATATACCAAGTGCGGCCATAGGTGCCGTGTCCGTGCAGGGGTGGGAGGACGCTCGCCCGGCGAGAACCGCCGGGCGAGAGAGGTGCGCGTGTTACTGCGCGGCTTTGAAGGCGTCGACGATGGCCTTGCCGGCATCGCCCGCGGCTTCAAGCCATTCGGCGGTCATGGTCTCGCCGATGGCGCGCAGCTCGGCGCCGAGCGCGTCGCTGACCGGGCCGGTGGCCATGCCGTTCTTGGCGAGTTCGTTGACCGTGAAGTCGGTGTACTGGATGGAGCGCCAGTCACCGGCGTATTCGGCGATGGCAGCACAGCCGTTGATCACGTTCTGTGTGCCTTCGTCGAGGCCGTTCCACGCGTCGAGGTTGACCATCACGTAGTTGCGCGGCATCCAGGCATCGGCGGAGTAGTAGTGCGACAGGCTCTCCCAGACCTTGCGGTCGTAGCCGGTCGAACCGGAGGACACCATGCCCTGGGCCACGCCGGTGGCGAAAGCCTGGCTGATCTCGGCCGCTTCGATCTGCACCGGCAACATACCCATGAGCTCGGCCATGCGCGCGCTGGCGGCGTTGTACGAACGGAACTTGATGCCTTTGGCGTCGGCGGTTGTGTTGACTTCACGATCGAAGTACAAGCCCTGGCCCGGCCACGGCACGGAGTACAGCAGGTGCAGGTTCTGGGCGTTCAGCACTTCGGTGAGCGGGCCCTTGGCCACTTCCCAGAGCTTCTCGGAATCGGCGAAGGACGTTGCGAGGAACGGCACCGAGTCGAACCCGAAGAGCGCGTTTTCGTTCTGGTGACCCGAGAGCAGGCGCTCGCCGATGTTGACCTGGCCGGTCTGGATCGCGCGCTTGATCTCGGCGCCGGAGTACAGCGAGCCACCGGGGTGGGTGGTGATCTCGAGCGCACCGCCTGTGCCGAGGGTCACGCACTCGGCAAACTGGGCGCCCGTGGCGGAGTGGAAGTTGGTCGCTGAATACGCCATGGGCATATCCCACTTTTCGGCGTGGGCCGTCAGCGTGGTGGCCGCGAATACGGCAAGTCCGGCAGCAACTTTCGTCAGCTTGGACATGGTGTTCTCCTTGTTCTGGGTGGGTTTCGATATCCTGACTGCAGGACGCCCGACCACTTATAACAGAACTCGCCTGCAGTGTGACGCCCTGCGGTGGCGGGTCGAGTTGGGTCCCGTGTCGCATCGGTGCGGGGTCGGTGACGCGCCCGGCGCGTACGGCTACACTGTCGCGGACCGGAGCAGGGCCGGGCATCGGTGGCCACACAAGGCCACCGGGCACCGTCATGTGCGCGTCATTGCAGTCGATTAGACTGGAAAGTTAAACTGGCGGGTTAACTTCCCGATGGACGGCCCTGCCCGGGCCGTCGTGTGCAACGGCCCCGACTCGGGCAACGAGAAACCGCGGATGTCCAAGCAACCCGATCTGCCCGTCATCAGCTACGTCACCGAGGGTGAGTCCGCACTCACGCGCGCCATCGTGGCAACGGTCGAGCGGCTCACCGGGCAACGCAGACTGCAGGCCCTGTACGACTCGCTCGCTCACCTAGAACTCAGTGGCGTGGAGTTCTGGGGCCGGGCGTTACAGGCGCTGGAGATCGGCATCGACGTGCGGCAAGGGAGCTTTGCCTGCCTGCGCGGGGCCGGGCCGACGGTGGTCGTTGCCAATCACCCGTTCGGCGTGGTCGATGGTCTGGCGCTCTGCCACCTGACGGCGCAAGCGCGGCCCGATTTCAAGGTCATTCTGCACAAGGTCCTCTGCCAGGACCGGCGCGTGAAGGACCACGTCCTGCCGATCGACTTCGACCCGGGCCGCGAGGCGATCAAGAACAATGTGCGCACCAAACGGGCTGCCCAGGCCGCGCTCGAGGCGGGCGGGACGGTCGTGATCTTCCCGGCCGGTGGCGTGGCGAATGCCGAACCCTTCAAACGCACTGCGTTCGATCACGACTGGAAGCCGCTTACCTCGCGCCTGATCGAGTCCTCCAAAGCGAGCGTGTTACCCGTCTACTTTCACGGCCAGAACAGCATGCTGTTCCAGCTCTCGAGCTGGATCAACCCGGCCCTGCGCACCGGTTTGTTGCTCAACGAAGTGCGGAACAAGATCGGCAAGGACGTGCGCCTCGAAGTCGGCAAACTGATCCCGTACGACGAGATTGCGCGACTCGAAAGCCGTGACCACACGTCAGATTACTTGCGCGAGGCGGTCTACCGCCTGGGTCCTGGCTACGCCTGAACCCGCCACCGGCGCGCTCGCTGGCCAGCACACCCGTGCCCGCGCTAGAATTAATGTATACATTAAATTGAGGTCGTGATGGACAAGACAGCGGTGTTCGGGCTCGGCTCCATGGGCCTCGGCATGGCGACGTCACTGGTGCGGGCGGGTCACCCCACCTACGGTTTTGACGTGTCAGCCCAGGCCGTCGACCGCTTCGTCGAGGCCGGTGGCCAGCAGGCGGCACTCGAGGCCGTCGCGGCAGAGCTCGGTGCGGTGGTTGTGGTGGTGCTCAACGCAGCCCAGACCGAGAGCGTGTTGTTCGGTGAGCAGGGCATCGTCCCGCACCTTGCCGCGGGCGCGGTGGTGCTCGCCTGCGCCACGGTCCCGCCGGCCTTTGCCCGCGACATGGCGGCGCGCTGCGCTACGCACGGGGTGCACTACCTGGACGCGCCGATCTCCGGCGGGGCGCGCAAGTCAGCCGAAGGGGCGCTCTCGGTCATGGCAGCGGGCACACCCGAGGCCTTCGCCGCGGCGAAGTCGGTGCTCGATGCGGTGGCGACCACGGTCTTCGAACTCGGTGACGCGGCCGGTGCGGGATCGGCCATGAAGGCGGTCAACCAGCTGCTCGCCGGGGTGCACATCGCGACCATGGCCGAGGCGATGACCTTCGGCATGACGCAAGGCGTCGAGCCCGACACCTTCGTCGAGGTCATCAGCCAGTGCGCCGGCACGAGCTGGATGCTCGAGAACCGCGCACCCCACATTGTTGCGGGCGACTACACGCCGCACAGCGCGGTCGACATCTGGCCCAAGGACCACGGCATCGTGCTCGACATTGCCCGCGAGGCGCGCTTTTCCGCACCGATCACAGCTGCGGCGCTGCAGCAGTTTCTCGCTGCCAGCGGCCGCGGGCTCGGTCGCGAGGACGACGCCGCGGTGGCGAAGGTGTACGCCGAGAACGCCGGGTTGACCCTGCCGGAGGCACCCTGATGTTGCTCGGCTGCATCGGGGACGATTTCACCGGCTCGTCCGACCTCGCCAACACCCTCGCCAAGGGCGGGATGCGTGTGGTGCAGTACGGCGGCGTGCCGGACGTCCCGGCCACGGCCGATGTCGAGGCCGGCGTCGTCGCGCTGAAATCGCGCTCGATCCCGGTGGCCGAGGCGGTCGCGCAATCGCTCGACGCGCTGGCCTGGTTGCGCGAGCAGGGTTGCACCCAGTTCTTCTTCAAGTACTGCTCGACCTTCGACAGCACGCGCGAGGGCAACATCGGCCCGGTTGCCGAGGCGCTGGCCGAGGCGCTCGGCGCCGACCGCGTGATCGTCTGCCCGGCGTTTCCGGGCACCGGCCGCTCGCTTGTGCACGGCCACCTGTTCGTGGGCGACACCCTGCTCAGCGAGAGCGGGATGCAGAACCACCCGCTTACGCCGATGACCGATTCCGACATCCGCCGTTGGCTCGGGCACCAGACACGCCTGTCGGTCGGGCACGTCGGCCTGGGTACGGTTGCCGAGGGCAGTACCGCCGTGCGCGCGGCACTCGACGCCGAGCATCAGGCCGGCAAGCGGCTGATCGTGGTCGACGCGGTGCGCGACCCTGACCTCCACACGATCGGCGCTGCGGCGAACGGGTTGCCGCTCGTGACCGGGGGCTCCGGTGTCGCGCTTGGCTTGCCCGCGAATCTCGTGCCGGGCCGCACGGCCGACGCCAGTGCCTGGCGCACGCAGGCGGGCCGGTGCGCCATCGTGTCCGGCTCCTGTTCCACCGCCACGCGTGCACAGGTCGAACGCCACCGCGCTGCGCACCCGGCCTACGAGATCGACGCCGCCGGTGTGATCACCGGGCGCGTCACAGCTGCGGACATTGCCACCTGGCTGCTCGCGCAGGAGGGCCTGCCACTCGCCTACAGTTCGGCCGACCCGGCCGCGGTCGAGGCGGTGCAGGCGGCGTTCGGTCGCGAGCGCGCCGCCGACGCGCTCGAAGCCTGTTTTGCCGAGGTCGCACGGCGGGTGGTGGCCGGTGGCGTCACCCGCCTGATCACCGCCGGCGGTGAGACCTCCGGCGCGGTGATCGAAGGCCTGCAGCTCGACACACTGGAAATCGGCCCCGAGATCGATCCAGGCGTGCCGGCGCTGCGCGCGCGTCCGGACCTCGTGGTCGCGCTCAAATCCGGCAATTTCGGCGCGCCCGACTTCTTCGCCAAGGCCGCGGCCGTGCTCGGCGGTGCCACGTGAACGACAGTGCGCTGCGCGAGCTGATCTGCCGGCTCGCGGCGTCGATGTACGATCGCGGGCTCACGGGTGGCAGCAGCGGCAACATCTCGGCGCGCACCGCCGACGGCGGCTTGCTCGTGACACCGACCGGCAGCTGCTTCGGTCGGCTGGACCCGGCGCGCCTGAGCCACTTTGACAGCGGCGGTCGGCTGATCGGGGGCGATGCGCCGACCAAGGAGATGCCGCTGCACAGCGCGTTCTACGACACCCGCAGCACCGCGGCGGCGGTGGTGCACCTGCACTCATGCCACAGCGTCGCGCTCTCGATGGTGCCGGGCGTCGACCCGGACAACTTCCTGCCCCCGCTGACGCCCTACGCGATCATGAAGCTCGGCAAGGTGGCGTTGCTGCCGTTCTTCCTGCCCGGGGACCCGGCGATGGGTGACGCTGTGCGCGGCCTCGCCGGCAAACGCAGCGCCGTGATGCTCGCGAACCACGGGCCGGTCGTGGCGGGCAAGGACATTGAAGCCGCGTGCTACGCGATCGAAGAGCTCGAGGAGACCGCCAAGCTCGCGTTGCTGTTGCGCGGCGTTGGCGCGCGGGCGCTGTCGCCGGAGCAGGTGCACCGCGTGGTCACCGAATTCGACGTGGAGTGGGACTGACCGTGCCGCAGTTTTCAGCCAACCTCGGTTTTCTCTTCACCGAGCTGCCGTTGCCCGACGCCATCCGCGCGGCGGCGCGCGCGGGCTTTGCCGCAGTCGAGTGCCATTGGCCCTACGACACGCCGGTTGACAGCGTGCGGGCCGCACTTGCGGAAACCGGCCTGCCGATGCTCGGGCTCAACACCCGTCGGGGCGATGTCGCGGCCGGTGACAACGGCCTTGCGGCGGTGCCGGGTCGCGAGGCCGAGGCGCGGGCTGCGATCGACGAGGCAATCGATTACGCGCGCGCCATCGATTGCGGCGCCGTACACGTCATGGCCGGTTTCGCGAGTGGCGAGGCCGCTGAAGCGTGTTTCGTGGCCAACCTGCGCTACGCGGTCGAGCGCGCCGCGCCGGACGTGACCGTCTTGATCGAACCGCTCAACCGCTTCGATGCGCCCGGCTACTTCTTGTCGACATCGGCGCAGGCCGTGGCCCTGATCGAGGCGGTTGCGAGTGATCGCCTGAAATTGATGTTCGATTGTTACCACATCCAGATCCAGGAAGGCGACCTGACCCGGCGGCTCGACGCACTGCGCCCGCTGATCGGTCATATCCAGTTTGCCAGCGTGCCGGATCGCGGCGCGCCGGACCACGGCGAGGTCAACTACCCGTGGTTGTTCCGGTGGCTGGACGAACGCGGTTTCGACCGCCCGCTCGGCGCCGAGTACAAACCGACAGAGGCGATCCCCGAGGATGTGGTCGCGCGCTGGTTGGCCGCGGTGGCGCCCGAGGCCGGTTGACGCGGGTGTGATCGGGGTGCGCCTGCACCGCTGTCGCATCTGCGAATCATCCCCGGTAGCGCGGACCAACCCGCCGTGCGGCATCTCCCGATTGGAGACGCCGACACACGCCGCACTTGCTACCGTGCTTGCCCAGGAGGTTCGGGGTGGGCATACGGCACTGGCCAGCGTCTGAGCGGCCACGGGAGAAACTGCTGGCGCGCGGTGTCGCCAGCCTGAGTGACGGCGAGCTGCTGGCGATCCTGTTGCGCTCTGGTGTGCGCGGCCACAGCGCGGTGTCGCTCGGGCGCAACCTGTTGGCGGTCCACGGGGGACTGCGTGCGGTGATGGCGGCCGACCAGTCAGCCCTGTGCGCGCAGCCCGGTGTCGGTCAGGCGACCTGGTCGGTGTTGCAGGCGTGCGCCGAGATCAACCGCCGGTGCCTCTGGGCTGCGGTAGACACCCGCACCGGTCTGGACAACCCCCATGCTGCGGCCGACGTGCTGCGTGCCGAGCTCGCGCACCTGTCGCACGAGGTGTTCGCCTGCCTGTGGCTCGACAACCGTCACCGGGTGCTCGCCTTCGAGGTGCTGTTCCGCGGCACGCTCGACAGTGCAAGCGTGTATCCGCGCGAGGTGGTCAAGCGGGCTCTTGCGGTCAACGCCGCCGCGGTGATTTTTGCGCACAACCACCCGAGTGGCTGCGCGGAACCGAGCGCGGCCGACCGTGACATCACCGGCGCCCTGCGCCGCGCACTGGCGCTGGTGTCGGTGCGGGTACTGGACCACCTCGTCGTCGGTGTGTCCGACACGGTGTCGTTGGCCGAGCGCGGGTGGCTGACGTGATCGCCGGCACAAAAAAGGGCGGCCGGTGGCCGCCCTCTCGGGTCGCTGCGCGCGGGCGCGGTGTGCGCCGCGCGGCGGTCGGCAGGTCAACCGCCCGTGAGTTTCTTGATCAGCTCGGAGACCTTGTTTTCCACCGGCTCCTTGGCCACTTGCTGGGCGTCCTCGGTGGTGCCGTCGACCAGCACTTCCACGCGGCGGTTGCGTTCGCGTCCGGCTTCGGTGCTGTTGTCGGCAATCGGTTCGGCCTCGCCGCGGCCTTCGGCCGTGATGTCGTCGATGCTGAGGTTTGCGGCGATGTAGTCCCGCACGCTGGCAGCGCGCCGCTCAGAAAGCATCTGATTGTATGAGGTCGAGCCGATGCTGTCGGTGTGGCCGATCACCAGCACACTCTCGATGGCGTCGAGCTGTTGCATGTCGGAGATCAACAGGTCGAGTTCGATCTTGCCCGCGTCGGTCAGGACCGCGCTGTCGAAGCCGAACAACACACGGGCGTCGATGCGCACGCGTTCCACTTCGCCAGAACCGGCCGCCGCAGCGGTGTCGCTGTCGGTGTCGTCACTGTCACCGTCGCCGTCTCCGTCCGATGTGGTCGCTGTCACCGGGACGGCGGTTTCGGCTTCGCAGTCCGGACCGTGAATATCAGCTTTCCAGTAGCCTGTACGCAGTCGTTCACCGGCTGCCGTCAGCACAATGGTGTCCCCGCTGCCGTCGACGACGTAGCCGTCGCCCGGCGCGCATGCGTCGGCCGCACTTTTCGGGGTTATGCCGCAGCCGTACAGCGTGGCTGCCAGTGCCGAAACCAAGATTGCCTTTTGCATTGTGTAAAACTCCAGTGATAGGCCGGCTGCGCTGCGCGTGTGCAGTTCACGTCGGGTCGGCTATCGGTGTGGTTCTGATCCACGGAAAAAGTGATTACTGCGCAGTTCCGTCGGCAAGCTCACTTCCGTCGAGCGGAGGTGGCAACGGTGCCTGAGCGATGCGGTGTTCGCGGTGCCCTGGCGCAGTGCCGCCGTGTGATCGAGGAAGCGTGGCCTCACCGGTGTTGGTTCTGCGACGCTCGGGGACACGCGTTTCAGGATCTGTGCCAAAGCTGCGGAAACGACTTGCCGCGTGTTGGCCGCTGTTGCCGATTGTGTGCAACTGAACTCGCCCACGGCGATTGCTGTGGGCAGTGCTTGCAAAAACCGCCGCCCTGGGACGCGGCATGGGTAGCGCTGCGCTACGAGATGCCGATTGACCACCTGATCCACCGGTTCAAGTACGCCGGCGATCGCTGTGCTGGCAAGCTCTGCGGCAGGCTGTTGGTCGACGCGCTGCCCGCGGGTGCGCAGGGCGACGTGCTGGCGGTGCCCATGCACCGAAAACGCCTTGCACAACGCGGGTTTAACCACGCGGCGTCGTTGGCGCGCGACGTCGCACGCGCCCGCAACCTGCAGTGTCGGACGGGGGCGATGCGGGTGCGAGACACCGTGTCACAGGTCGGGTTGGACGCCCCGGCGCGGCGGCGGAATCTGCGCGATGCCTTCACCGTGCCGACGGTGCCCGAGGCCGGGCGCCACGCGATTCTGGTGGACGACATCTACACCACCGGGGCAACGCTCGCAGCGTTATCACGCGCGTGCAAACGCGCGGGCTACGGCTCGGTCACGGTCCTGTGTCTGGCCCGCGTACCGGGTGCGGGGCGGGCGGTGTGAGCCGCGTCGGGCGGCTTGCGTCAGTTGTCTGACGCGGCGGTTGGCCCGGGTAGCGGCTCAGGCAGCGGCTCAGAGCGTCTCGAGCAACCGGTCGCGTTCGGCTTTGACTCGCGCAAGTTGTTCCGCCAGCCCCTGGTCAATGGCGGCGCAGCCCGCGGTGACGCCGCGGTGCAGGGCCCGTTGGGCTGCGCGGCGCGGTGACGGCCGCACCGCCGCAGCGACCACCGCGGGGAGGGCGGCGCTGAGCGCGATCAGCATGGCGCTGTTGGTCAGGAAATCGAAGCCGAGGTACGCCGTCTCGTCGGCGGCCCCGGAAACAAAGCCCTGCACGACCCGCCAACCGACCCAGACCAGGGCCACCAGAGGCAGCGCGATTGTCACGCCCTGGGCCAGTGTCACCGCGGCGCGTTGGAGCGCGGTGCCCGGCTGTTCCAGTGCAGCAACGAGCGCCTGGGTCGCCTGACCGTCGATGTCCACACCGGCGTCTTCGGTGGCCCGCTGCAGTGCGCGTCGCAGCGGCACGGTCGGCAGGTGCCGATCGCTGGCGGCGATCAGCAGCTCGTCCAGGCGGCCCGCCAGACGCGACTGACTGCGCTCGGTCCAGAGCGACACCTCGGACACGGCCGTGGCGGGTCGGTCGGTGTCACCGAGCACCTGTCGCCAGAACGGCGGTGGGTCTGTGGGGAAGAGCCGGTGCAGCAGGTGCTCCCGGCTGATGGCGGTGTCGGTCTCGCAGTGCGCCGCGAATGCCGCCTGGCTGCGCGCGAGGGCACGCTCGAGTTCGGACCAGGCCGCGTCCGTGCCGAGGGCGTCGCGGCAGGCGTCGCGCAACGCCGCTTGCGCCGCCTGCTCGGTGGCCTCGCTGCGTTGGCGTGCCGCCGCAATTGCCATGGCGTCGCTGTGCGAGGCCACGTGTGCCTGCAGCGCGTCAAAGTCGTCGTCGGGTGCGCCGCCGTCACGGCAATCGGTGCAAAAGACGGCCGGGTTCTCGAACGCCGCGCGCGCGAGCACGTTCACGAAATCGTCGCGCTGAGCCGGGTCACCGCGGTCCCAGTGGTTGATCACGAAGGCCCAGGCGTGACGGTGGCGGTGCGCCTTCAACAGGTCCCAACCCGCGTCGTCGCGGTAGCGCTCGGGGTTGACCACGTAGACCAGCAGGTCGATGTACGGCAGCCAGGCCAACACCTGGTCGCGGTGGGTGGTCACGACCGAGTCGATGTCGGGCGTGTCGATCCAGAGGGTGTTGCGGTGCGCGTCCTGTCGGTGGCGTGTGACTGTGGTGAGCTCAACCGGGATGCCCTCGGGCAGGTCGGCGAGCGCCACGTCCTGGTGCACGTAGAGCGTGACCTCACGCGAGGTTGGCCGGATGGCACTGCTTCGCGCGACGTCTTCGCCTGCCAGGCGGTTGAGCAGGCTGCTCTTGCCGACGCCAGTACCGCCGAAGAAGGCCAACACCAGCGGCGACACCGCACCGTCGGCGAAGAGTGTTGTCGGGTCGTGCGGCGTGTGGTTCAGGATCGCCGCGTGCACGGTATCGGGCAGCCAGCCCTGCTCGTGGGCGCGCGCGGACCAGGCCTGCATGGCGTTCAGTGTGGTGTTCACGTCACTCATGAAGCGTGTCCCAGTGCAGCGGCGATCGCCTGGAAATCGCCCTCGTCGACACGGTAGAGGCCGGGCCCGTCGAGTGCGTCCAGCGCCCGGTCCATGCCGGCGACGAACTCGGCGTCGATCAGGCGCGTCCTGACGGCATCGAATTGCTTGTCCCGCAGTGTGTTCATCACCGTGTCGATGTACTTCCCGAGCGCGCTCTCGGTCAACAGCGTGGTCACCGACAGCATCGCAGGCGCGATGGCGAGGTCGGCGAGGCCCACGCCACCGGTTTTGACCGCAAAGGCGACGCCCGCCGCGTCGGCGGTGAAGCGCGCGGCACGCAGACTGTTGAGCACGGCGGGTTGATCCTGCAGGCCCGCGTAAAGCTGCTGGGCTGCGGCCTGGATCTCCGGTTCGAAATCCCGTCGATATCGCACGATTTCGGCTTCGAATGCCGCTTCCCGGTCGGCGCGGTCGGCGCGCAACCGCTGGCTCGCTGCGCGCCACCAGTCGGCGCGATCGCCACCCGAGGTTGCCTCGACCAGGGCGAAGTCGATCAGACCGGCCAGCGCTTCGCTGTGCCGGTCTTGCAACAGGCTGAGTTCGTAGCTCTCGGGTCGTGTGCTGCTGCGGCTGCGTTTGGCAAGACCGAACACGGTGCGCACCGGCCAGGTCACCAGACGCCGCGTCTGACCGAGCACGCCCGCGAGGCCCGGTACCTCGAGCAACTGCAGCATCTCGGCGAGGCTGGCCTGGAAGGTTTCGTAGTGTTCCGGGTGCTCGAGGAAATCGCTGCGGTAGACCGCGAGCACCCGGTCGGCGCTGTCCTGCACTTCGGCGCGAAAGGCGGCGCGCGCGCCGAGTTCGGCCGCCAGCGGGTCGGTCCAGCGCGACCAGCAGCGCTCGATCAGGGCCTGCGCGCCAGCCCGTGCGGGGCGCGCGCGCGCCTGTTGCACGGCGTCGTCGACTGCCCGCCGCAAGGCCGTGACCTCCAGTTCGGGTGGGCCCTGTTCGGCGTCGAACCACGGCATCAACACCACCTGGGGCATGGGGTCGCCGGCCGGGTGTGACGCGAGCCGGGCGAGCAGGGCCTCAACGACCACCTCTCGACTGGACTCGTCCACCTTGTTGACGCACACGACGAGCGGTTTGCCGAGCGGCGCGACCAGGTCGAGCCACTCCCAGACGCGGTGGTCGGCGTATTTGTCCTTGCTGACCACCAGCAGCAGCACGTCGGCGAGACCGAGGCTGCGGGCCACGGCATCGAGGTAGGTGTCCGAGCGCAGCGAGTCGAAGTCGGGTGTGTCCCAGACGGTCCTCGGGGCGTCGCCACCGGCCACCGCCTGGCTGGACCACACCGCGAGGGCCTCGGCCGTCAGCGCGTCCGGGGTCGTCGCCTCGTAGCCCTCGAAGAAGGTGTCGAGCTGCGCCGTGCCGGTGTGCCCCTGGTGGAAGGCCTGCGCGTGCACCGTGTGGCCCGCGAGCGCCGACACCCCGGCCGCCTCGGCGTCAAGCAACAGGTTGACGGCGGTGCTCTTGCCCGACTGGGTCGGGCCGAACACCACGACCTGAACCGGGTGTGCGGGGTCGGACTCGCGCCAATCGGCCTTCTGCAGGCCGCTGGCCGCGAGTTGCAGCGAGGCGAGCACGTCGGCGTCGTCGGGCGGTCCGTCTGCGGCAGCGGCGCGGTGTGCTGCGATCAGCCGCGCAACCGCGTCGGTGTGCGAGAGCGTCATCGGGGTCAGCCGGCGAGGGCGCGGTCGACGGCGAGCCCGGCGAAGACCGCCATGCCGAGGTAGTGGTTGTTGAGGAACGCGGTGAAACAGCGCGCCGGATCGCGGTCGCGGATCAGCGCGATCTGGTAGACCGCGAGGCCCGCTGCAACCAGCAGACCGAGCCACCAGAACACCCCGTAACCGAGACCAAGCCCGATGGCCGCCAGCCCGGCGATCACGGCCGCCTGCATCGCGGCAACGGCGAGCACGTCCCACCGACCGAGGAGGATCGCGGTCGATTTGATGCCGATCTTGATGTCGTCGTCGCGGTCCGTCATCGCGTACTGGGTGTCGTACGCGGTCGACCACAGCAGCGACACGGCAAAAAGCGCCCAGCCGACAGCCGGCACGCTGCCCGTGGTGGCGGCAAACGCCATCGGGATGCTCATGCCGAACGCCGCACCGAGCACCAGTTGCGGCAAATGGGTGACACGTTTGCAAAACGGGTAGACGGCGGCCAGGGCGGCTGCGATCAGGGCGAGCTGGACGGTGGTCGCGTTGGTGAACAGCACCAACAGGCCGGCGAGGCCGGTCATGCCGGCGGCGAGCCAGAGCGCCTCGCTCGGCAGCACCCGGCCGGTGGCCAGCGGCCGCTTGGCGGTGCGCGCGACGTGGCCGTCGAAGTGCCGGTCGGCGTAGTCGTTGATGCAGCACCCGGCCGAGCGGGTGAGCACGCAGCCGAGCGAGAAAATCACGAACAGCTTGAATCCCGGCCAGCCGTCCGCACCTACCCAAAGGCCCCAGAGCATTGACCAGCCCAGCAGCAGGATGCCGATCGGCCGGTCGATGCGCGTCAGCGCGTAGAAATCCGGCAGGCGGGCGCGCCAGTTGGCGAAGAGCCGCGTGGGGATATCTGGCGACAGGGAACTGTCAGTCATGGGCTGAGGTTGCGGGCATTGGGCGCCACGCCATAATGCCAGAACTCCAAGAACCACCACCACACGAGCGAAGATGACATGTCCGACAAGCACTTTGACCTGATCGCCATCGGCGGCGGCAGCGGCGGACTGTCCGTTGCGCAGCGTGCCGCCAGTTACGGCGCCCGTACCGCGTTGATCGAGCGCGACCGGATGGGGGGCACCTGTGTCATCCGTGGCTGCGTGCCGAAGAAGATGATGTGGTTCGGCGCCGAACAGCTCAGCGCCATCAAGCGCGCCGAAGGGTACGCCATCGACGTCACGCTCAACGGCGTCGACTGGGGTGCGCTGGTCGCCAAACGCGAGGCGAACATCCGCGGCATCGAGTCCTGGTACGACGGCTACCTCGCGGACAATCAGGTGACACCGATCCGCGGCGACGCCGTGCTCGAGAGCGCAAACCCGGACGGGGGCGGCACGGTGCTGGTCAACGGCGAGCGCTACACCACCGACCACCTGGTGATCGCAACCGGTGGCACACCGACCGTGCCCGATATCCCCGGCGCGGAGCTCGGCATGACGTCCGACGGCTTCTTCGAGCTCGTCAACCGACCGCAGCGCGTGGCCGTGGTCGGTGCAGGCTACATCGCCGTGGAACTCGCCGGTGTGCTGCGCGCGTTCGGCAGTGACGTGAGCCTGCTGGTGCGAAAACACGCCCCGCTGCGCAATTTCGACCCGCTGGTCACCGACGCGTTGGTCGAATCGCTCGGACACCAGGGCGTGGAACTTGTCACCGGGTGCACGCCCACCGCGCTCGCGCGTACTGCGGACGGCATCGTCGTCGAGAATACCGCGCGCGAGCTCGCGCCTTTCGACGCAGTCATCTGGGCGGTCGGGCGTCGCCCGCTGACGGCGTCGCTGAACCTCGATGCGGTCGGTGTTGCCACCGACGCAGGCGGCTACATCCCGACCGACGCGTGGCAGGAGACGGAGGCAAAAGGCATCTTTGCGATCGGCGACGTCACCGGCCGGGCCCAGTTGACCCCGGTCGCGATCGCGGCCGGACGCCGTCTGGCCGACCGGCTCTACGGTGGCAAGCCCGAGCGCAAACTCGACTACAACAACATCGCCACGGTGGTGTTTTCGCACCCGCCAATCGGCACGGTCGGTCTGACCGAGCCCGAGGCACGTGCCGAGTACGGCGACGCCGCGGTCACGGTCTACCAGACGCGGTTCACGCCGATGATCGACACCTTCGAGGACAGCGCGCCGCCCACGGCGATGAAGCTGGTCACCGTGGGTGACGACGAGAAGATCGTCGGAGTGCACGCGATCGGCCACGGTGTCGACGAGATGGTCCAGGGCTTCTCGGTTGCTGTGCGCATGGGCGCCACCAAGGCCGATTTTGACGACACGGTGGCGATTCACCCGACCAGCTCGGAAGAACTCGTGACCATGCGGTAGGCCACGCTGCGGCGCCGTGCGACAGCGTTGTCGCGCTTCATCAGCCCTGTGCGCTGTTGCCGCCAGGGCTGAACTCTTCGGGCGTTGCCGGTTCCCAAGGGGTAACTCCCCCGGCTGCGTGAGGCGCTATAGTCAGATGATGTCCCCGTCTCCCCGCGCCGCCGACACCAACACGCACGCCGCTCCGTCGCTCGCCGCTGTTCTGATTGTGCTCACCCGCAAGGCCGGCGCCTGGCACGTGTTGTTCATCCGGCGCAGCACGCGCAACGACGACCGCCACAGCGGGCAAGTGGCCTTCCCCGGTGGACGCGTCGAGGCCGGTGACACCGACATGACCGACACCGCGCTGCGCGAGGCAGAAGAAGAAATCGGCTTGCCACGTGAGAAGCTGCACGTGCTCATGCACCTGCCCGACAGCGACACCAGCACCGGCTACGTTGTGACGCCGGTGGTCGCTGTGCTCGACGGCGAGTTCGAACCGGTCTTGCAAACGGCCGAGGTGGCGCGGCTGTTCAGCATGCCGCTCGCGTGGCTGCGCGAGCCTGAGAACCGCTGGAGCCGTCTCTGGCGCAACCGGCCGGTGGTGTATTTCAAGGACTACGACGGCGAGAACCTCTGGGGTGCCACGGCGCGCATGACGGTGTCCTTGCTCGAGGCCCTCGACAGCGGCGAGCTCACGCTGCCGGCGCACTGAACGGACGCGGACGTCGCCCGTCCGGTGTGACCCATCTGGTGTATTGTCAGCCCTCGACATTCGGCCTAGGCTTGCAATAACGGCTGCGGCGGTCCAACGCGCCCCGCTGGTCGGTCACTCCTTCCGTGGGGGCGGGCACCGCCATGCGACTGATTCGCCTGTTAAAAAACGACCTCGCACGCGAGAGCGCACAGTGGGTTGAACAGGGCCTGATCACACGGCAGCAGGCCGAGGCCATCTGTGCGGTCTACGGGGCCGACTACTCGGTTGCCAGCCAGGCCGCGCGCGGCTACCGCGTGCTGGTTGTGCTCGGCTACGGCTTCATTGGCCTGGCCTTGATTACGCTGCTCAGCGCCAACTGGGACACGCTGCCGAGAGCGTTGCGCATGGGCGGGCTGCTGTGCCTGACCGTCGCGGTCAACGGGGCTGCGCTCTGGCTGTTTCAGCGCGGTCGGGACCGCGCGGCCGAGCGCCTGTTCGGTCTCGGCACCCTGGTGTACGGTGCGTCGATCATCCTGATCGCCCAGATCTACCACCTCGGCGAACACATGCCCGACGGGGTGTTCTGGTGGGCGTTGGGCGGCCTGCCGGCCGCGCTGTTGCTGCGCAGCCCCGGTCTCGCGCTGCTGGTGTTGTGCCTCGCGGCGATCTGGTCGTTCATTGAATTGCAGCTCGGGTACTACCCGATGACCTTTGCGCTCTTTCTGGTGTCGGCGGGGTACGTGCTGTGGGCAGGGCGGCGCAGCGTGTTGCTGTTTCTCGCGCTCGTCGGTAGCCTCGGCTTCTGGCTCGAGGCTTCGCTCAGTGCCCACTGGGCCGACGGTCCCACCGGGTTGGCCTGGCACGCCGAACAGCTGCCGGTGGGCGTCGCGTATTTTGCGCTGGCCTACGCCGTCTCGCACGGACTCAACGCGCAGCCGGGCAGCACGGCGCGGGACTACGCCACGGTGCTCTCGCTCTGGATTCTGCGCTTCGCGCTCTTCACCCTCTTCGTGCTGAGTTACCACGGTCCCTGGCGTAGCCTGATCCGTGCGGACTGGGCGCACCAGGGCAGTATGTGGGCTGTGGTTGCGGTGTTGGCCGTGGCGGCGCTGCTCGTGGGCCAGCGTGTCGGCAAGGCGGTCCCCGTCAGCGCGGCGGTCGGGTCGGCCATGGCGGTGTTTGCCGCGGTTGCGAACCTCGCCGAGCCTGAACACGCGCTGGCGTTTCAGGTGCTGAGCAACCTCGTGATCGTCGCCTTCGCGGTCTGGCTCGTCGTCGCGGGTGTGCGCGACGGGGAATCGCAAGCCTTCTTTCTCGGGGTTGCGGCCATCGTGCTGCTGGCCTTGTTGCGGTACATCGACCTGATTGGCGACTACGTCGGCACGGCGGCGCTGTTCATCGTCATGGCCTGCGTGCTGCTGGGTGCGGCGCGGTATTGGCGCACCCGTCAGCGCCTCGGGGACGACACGTGAGCCGTGCGCGTACCGTCGCCGGGCTGGTTGCCGCCGTGTTGCTGCAGGTGGCCGTGCTGGTCGGCATGCAGGTTGGCGCGGCGTTGCCGCTTTGGACCGGCGAGACCGTTCGCGTCGCGACCGTGCCGGTGGATCCGCGTTCGCTGTTTCGCGGCAACTACGCGATCCTACGCTACGACACGGACGCCGCCGCGGAGACGTTGTCGCCCGATTGGGACGCCCTGCGGCACGGCGAGGTCGTCTACCTGAGCCTGGTGCCGGGCGGGGAGGGTCTGCATGTCTGGACCGACGCAGCGTTGGCGCCACCCGAAACGGGCCTGTTCGTGCGTGGGCGTATCGACCACCAGCGCAGCCGAGGCGCCGACGAACCGCCGGGCATCACGCTGCCGAACATCGAGGCGTTCTTTGCCCCGAAGGCGACAGCGCTCCGGCTCGAGCGCGAGTTGCGTGCCGGCGGCGTGGCAGTGATCAGCGTCACCGCAAACGGCGCTGCGGCGCTCCGTGATGTCGAGACACGCCTAACGCGCTGAAGTCGGGCGCCGTCGTTGGCTCAAACCACCACCAGCACCACGCTCAACACCACGAGTGCGATGCCGAGGTATTCGACGCCGCTGATCGCCTCCTTGAAGAAACGCCGCGTGATCGCGAGTGTGAACAGGATTTCGATCTGTCCGACCGTTTTCACCAAGGCGACGTTCTCGAGTGTCATGGCGGTGAACCAGCCCGCGGAGCCAAGTGCACTGGTGAGCCCAACGAACCACCCGACGCGGTGGCGCTGCGCCAACGCGCGCAGCTGGCCGGGCTCGCGCAGGGCCAGCCAGGCGACGCACATGGCGGTCTGCACCGCGACCATGAACACCAGTGTGGTCGCCGCTGTCACCAGCGGGCTGCCGTCGAGCGCGAGGCTCGCCTCCCGCAGCCAGAGGGCCGTGAAGCCGAAGGCGGCGCCGCTGGCGATGCCGTAAAGCGTGCTCGGGTTGCGCCACTTTCCGCCGGCAATCTGGTTGGCGCTGAGTGCGAGCATGCCGGCCACGCCGATGGCGACGGCGGCCCAGTCCAGTGCGCCAAGCGCAGCGCCGAAGAAGATGAATCCGAAGAGTGCCGACTGCAGCGCTTCGGTCTTGGCGAAGGCCGTGCCGACGGCAAAGTTCCGGCGTGAGAACACCGTGATCATCGCCGCGGTGGCGAAGATCTGCAGCGCCCCCGAGGCGATGGCAAAGGCGGCAAAGCGGCCGTTGAGCGACGGCACACTGTCGCCCTGGCTGACGAGCAGGACGCCGAGGTAGGCCGCCGCGACCGGCAGTCCGAACACGTAGCGCGCGGCTGTTGCGCCCATCGGTGAGAGGGTGGTCGCAAGCTGCTTCTGCGCCGCGGTGCGCACGGCCTGCAGGCCGGCCGCGAGCAACGTGCAGGTGATCCAGAGCGGCATCAGCGCGGCCGCTGCTGGCGGGTGACCGGGCGCGCTCGGCCCGCTTGTGGGTCAGCGGAGGCCAAGTTCGCGCGCGCGCTCGGACACCGCCGTCTCGAACCGCGCGATCGCGCGGTCCAACGTGGCGGCCGGGCAGCCGAAGTTCCACCGCACGAAGCGGTCGTCGCCGAACGGCGCACCGGGTGAGAAACCCAGGCCCTTGTCCTCGAACCACGACGGTGCGTCATTGAGCCGCAGGGCGCTGACGTCGATCCAGCCGAGGTAGGTGGCCGCCATCGGGTCCATGTGCACGCCGGGCAGGGCGTTGACCGCGGCGAGCAGCCGGTCGCGGTTGGCCCGAAGCGTCTCGATCAGTTTGGCGCGCCAGGCGCCGCCGTCGCGGTATGCGGCCTCGCTCGCGACCAGGGCAAAGGGGCTCGGTCGGATCACCGGTCCCATCATGTGACGACGGAAACGCGTGCGGGTGTCTTCGTCGGGAATCACCGCGTAGGAGGCGTTCAGGCCGGCGAGGTTGAAGGTCTTGCTCGGGCTCATCAGCGTGATCATGCGCTCGGCGTGTGCTGGCGCAGCCATCGCGGTCGGTGTGAACGACACACCCGGTTCAAGCACCAGGCCGTCGTGGATTTCATCGGACACGACAGTGAGGCCGTGGCGCGCCGCGATCTCGACCACGGCGGCGAGCTCGTCGGGCGAGTAGACGCGTCCGACCGGGTTGTGCGGGGAACACAGGATGATCATGCGCGCCCGCGGGTCGGCTGCCGCCCGCTCGAGCGCGTCGAGGTCGTAGTGCCAGTGGCCGTTGTCCTCGCGCTTGAGCGGCACGTCGCAGACGGTGCGCTCGGCGACCTCCGGCACCACCAGGAACGGGTAGTAGACCGGCGAGGACACCAGCACGGAATCGCCGGCGTCGCAGCAGGTGCGACAGGCCATCGCGAGGCCCGGTACCACACCGGGCAACCACACCAGCCAATTCGGGTCCACGGTCCAGCCGTAGTCGTCCTGGAGGTGCTTCAGGGTGGCTTCGACCACCGACTCGGTCGCGTCTGCGTAGCCGAATACCCCGTGGTCGAGCCGGGCCTGCAGGGCCGCGGCAATCTCGGGCGCCACCGGAAAGTCCATGTCGGCCACCCACAGCGGGATGATGTCGCGGTCCTTGTAGAGGCGCCATTTCGCGCTGTCGCTGTTGCGGCGGTCTATCTCGGAGCTGAAATCCACCCGGCGGGTCCTCGTGCAGTCTGCAAACGGTCGATGGTACCAGTTCAGTCTCCGCCCAGTACGAGGCTCCAGCGGTTCGGTTCGCGCGCCGTGACCGCCGTGTTGCCCGCGCAGGCGATGCCGACCTGAGACACGTCCACGGCCATCAGGCTGGCGCACGCGGCGGGCGTGTCGAGCCAGGTGTTGATCACCGCATCGAGCGACGGTTTGCCCTCGGCGACGAGCTGGTGCAGCGTTCGGTCGTACGGGAAGGTCGGGGTGGCCACCGCGGCCACGCGGTCGGTCACGCTCAGACCATCCGAGCCGGTCGGGTCGGTGAACTGAAAGGCGCGCATGTCGTCGGCGTGGTTCGTCGCGGCGAGGTCGAGGGTGGCGTTCCAGGCCACGCCCGCCGTCGGGTTGAAGCCGAGCGTGCCGCAGCTGCGGGCCGTCGCCCGAACAGCGCTCACGGTGCTTGCGACCGCCGCGTCCAGTGTGTCGGCGGTCGGGCAGAGGCAGTGGCCGAGTTCGTCGCACGCGCTCTCGGTGCTGCCGACGAAACACAGCGGGCCGAGGCAGCCCGAGACGCTCGCCTCGTCGCAACCGACCAGTGCCAGGCTCAGGGCGATTGTGGCGGCCGCGCGGGTGTTCACGCGGCCAGGCGACCGACGATGCGGCCGAGGGTCTCGATGCCGTTCTGCATGGCGTCGCTCCACGGGTGGCCGGCGCAGAGCCGGAGGTAGTTGTTGTACCGCCCGGTCGAGGAGAAGAGCAACCCGGGGGTCACACTGATGCCGGCGCGCAGCGCCTTGTCGTAGACGGTCTGGGAGTCCACCTGCGAGGGCAGTTCGACCCAGACGACGAAGCCGCCGCTCGGGTCCGACACGCGGGTGCCCTCCGGGAAGTGTTCGGCGATGCCGAAGCGCAGGTGCTGCACCTGCTGCTGGTACGCGCGCCGCAAGCGCACCAGGTGGCGGTCGTAGTGGCCCTCCTTGAGAAAGCGCGAGACCGCGAGCTGACTCAGGCTGTTGGCGGCCGAGCTGTTGAGTTGCTTTTGCTGCATGAGGTCGGCGTGGTAGTGCCCGCCGAGTGTCCAGCCGATGCGAAAGCCCGGCGCCAGTGTCTTGGAAAAGGACGACACGGTGATGACCGTGCCCCCGGTGTCAAAGGCCTTGCAGTTGCGCGGTCGATCGCCCGAGAAGGACAGGTCGCCCATCACGTCGTCCTCGATCAATGGCGTGTTGTGCGCGTTGCACAGCCGCACCAGCGCCGCCTTGTTCTCATCCGACATCAGCGCGCCGGTGGGGTTGGCGAAATTCGGCCACACCACCATGGCGGCAATGGCCTCGCGTTCGAGCCAACCCTCCAGCGCGAACAGGTCGACGCCGGTGTGGGGGTCCGACTCGACCTCGACCACGAGCATGCCGAGCTTTTCGATCATTTGCAGCACGGTGAAATAGGCCGGCGCAGCCACGGCGATCACGTCGCCGGCGTTGGCCACGCTCTGCAGCGCGACCATCAGACCCTCGGTGGCGCCGTTGGTGATCAACACCTCATCGGCGTCGACCTCGATGCCGAGGTCCGCGCTGCGCAGCGCGATCTGGCGGCGCAGCTCCGGTTCGCCCGGGGGGAAGTCGTAACTGATCGCGTGCGCGCTCTGGCGCGCCATGACATCGCGCACGGCGCGGCCGAGCGCGGCGACCGGCAAGAGCGCGGGCGCGGGGTTGGCGACGCCGAGCGGCACCACGTCGGGCTGGTTGGCCAGGCCGAAGATCGTCTCGACCGTGTTGCCGAATTGCACCTTGCGCGGGGCCTGGGTGCGGTTGCGTTTCTGCCGAGGCGGCGGGAGCCGTTCGCGGCTGACTTTCACATAAAAACCGGACTGTGGGCGAGACTCGATCAGGCCGCGGTTCTCGAGCAGCAGGTAGGCCTGCATGACGGTGGCGACGCTGACCTTGAGCTTGCGGCTCAGCGCCCGGAGTGACGGCACTTTCTCGCCGGGTCGGAGGGTGCCGCTTTGCACCATATTTCCGACCACTTCTGCCACTTTTTCGTACAGGTGTTTGCCGTGTTCTTGCATGCGGTATTCAGCAGTATGGATGCAATTTAAGTGGATCTGGCAACCAGTTTAGCGCGTTCAAACTGTTACGGTTGACAATCGCTAAAACTGTATCTGTTTTGGTTTGAACCAGGCACTAGATTAGCCTCTCGAAATGACCCGAACCGCCGCTAGATTGGAGGTTCGGAAAAACCACACAACGGGAGACCAACATGACTTCTCTGAGCAACGCAGCACGCCTCGGCGGCACCGTTTCAACCGGCCTGTTCGACGTGGCCAAGCGCACTGTCGGCCTGTGGATGGACCGCTCCGCTTCTCGCAACAAGCTCGCCCAGATGGACGCGCGGATGGCAGAGGACATCGGCCTGACGCCGGGCGATGTGATGCGTGAAGCGAACAAGCCGTTCTGGCGTGCCTGATCGTTCGCCGACACCGTCGGCCACCACGGCAAACCCGGTCACTCTGGCCGGGTTTTTTTTCGCCTGTGGAAAAGCCAACGCACCACACGCACCTTGAAATTCGGGCCGGTGCACGCATCACCGGCAGGAACACCGACGAGGGCACGGCGATGCACGATCTGGCAGGCAAGGTGGCACTGGTAACCGGCGCGTCCGCGCCGCGCGGCATCGGACGGGCGGTGGCCGAGCGCCTCGCGCGGTCCGGCGCCCACGTCGTGGTCTCGGACCTCGGCGGGGAGGGCGTCGAAGACGGCGGCAGTGTCTCTCGGGAAACGCGTCTCGCGAATGTGGTCGACGCCATCGCCGCGGCGGGTGGGTCCGCCGAGCCAGCCACGCTCGACGTCAGTGACCTCGCTGCGATCGAAACCGTCGTCGGCGCGCTCACGTCGCGCTTCGGCGGCGTCGACGTGCTCGTCAACAACGCCGGGTCACTCGCTGGCGCCTGTGCGTTTCTCGAGGCCACACCGGCCCAGTGGCAGGCGAGCTTTGCGGTCAACCTGCTCGGTCCCGTGGCGCTGGCGCGCGCCGTGATACCGCACATGCAGGCGGCCGGGTGGGGTCGCATCGTCAACATCGGCTCGACCGGAAGCCTCGGTGCCGAGCCGGGCTTCGGCGCCTACACCGCGATGAAGCACGCGTTGGTGGGCTTCAGCAAGACGCTTGCGGCCGAGTTCGGACGCGACGGCATCCGCTGCAACACCGTGTGCCCGGGGTTCATCGACACCGACATGCACGCCGCCGCCAACGCCCGACTCGCGCGCGAGACCGGCGCGTCGCTCGAGGCGGTCAAAGCGGCGCGGTACCGCGCGGTGGCCACCGGTGACGCGGGCACGCCCGAGGACGTGGCCGAGGCCGTCGCATTTCTCGTGAGCCCGGCCGCGCAGTACATCACCGGCGTCAACTTGCCGGTCAGCGGTGGCGTGCCGTTCGGCATCTGAACGCATGCGAACCGTTCGCCGTTGCCCGCCGCCGGGCAGCGTCGTCAGGCCACGGAATCGCTGGTGTACCATGGCTTTTTGATCGGAGTGCCAGCCATGTCAACACCGCCACGACACCGGCCTGACACTGTGCTCGCGCACGCCGGACTGACCCCCGATGCGCGCGACGGCAGCGTGGTCGCAGCCTGGCAACCGAGCGCCACCTTTGCGCGTGACGGCGACTATGCCCTGCGCGACCCGCGCTACACCTACGCGCGCTACGACTCGCCGAGTTGGGAGACTGCGGAGCGCCTGCTGGCCGAGCTCGAACAGGGCGCTGACGCGCGCCTGTTTGCCTCCGGCACCGCCGCCGGTGCCGCCGTGGTGCAGGCGCTGCGCCCGGGTGACCGCATCGTCGCTCCGCGCGTGATGTACCACGGCCTGCGCGCGTGGATGATCCGGTACTGCGCGACCTTCGGCCTCGACCTCGCGTTTTTCGACGCGACCGAATCCGGTGCACTCGAACGCACGCTCAGCGAGGCGCCGACGGCGCTCCTCTGGATCGAGACCCCGTGCAACCCGACCTGGGACGTGATCGACATCGCGGCGGCGGTGGCGCTCGGGCACGCGGCCGGTGCACGCGTGGTGGTCGATTCCACCGTGGCAACACCGCTGCTGACCCAACCGCTGACGCTCGGCGCCGACATCGTCTTCCACTCCGCAACCAAGTACCTCAACGGCCACTCTGACGTGGTCGCCGGTGTCGCCGTGTGCCGCGAACACGATGCGTTCTGGATGCGCGTGATCGACGTGCGCAGCAGCACCGGCAGCATCCTCGGCAGTTTCGAGGCCTGGCTGCTGCAGCGCGGCTTGCGCACGCTCGCGCTGCGGGTGCGTGCGGCGTGCGGTAACGCGCTCGCGATCGCGCAGCACTTTGACGGCCACCCTGCGGTCCACACGGTGCTCTACCCGGGGTTGCCGTCGCACCCCGGCCACGCCGTTGCCGTGCGCCAGATGCGCGGCGGCTTCGGTGGCATGCTCTCGCTGCGGGTCGCCGGCGGGCGCGACGCCGCGTTGGCGGCGGCGACCCGCTGCCGGGTGTTTCTGCCGGCGACTTCGCTCGGCGGTGTGGAGAGCCTGATCGAGCACCGCGCGAGTATCGAAGGGCCGGACAGCCCGGTGCCCGACGACCTGCTGCGCCTCTCGGTCGGTATCGAAGCAGTCGACGACCTGATCGCCGACCTCGAACACGCCCTGGCCGGGTGAGCGTGCGTGGGTGCGGTCGACCCTGGACTGATCGCGCTCGTGAGCGGGGTGTTTCTGCTCGCCGGCACGGTCAAGGGGGTGGTCGGCCTCGGTCTGCCGACGGTGTCGATTGCCCTGCTGACCTTTGCGCTTGGCCCGGACCCCGCCGTCGTCCTCATGCTGCTGCCGTCGCTCGTGACCAACGTGTGGCAGGCCGCGGTGGGCGGCCACTTTCGCACCCTCTTGCGGGAATTGCGGTTTTTCTTTGCCGGTACCGCGGTGACGCTGTGGTTCGGTGTGCTCTGGCGGGGCACCTTCGCACCCGATACCCTGACCCTCGTGATCGGTTCTCTGGTGGTGCTCTACGCGTTGGTCGGGCTCGCAACGCCAAGGTGGCCGGTGCCGAGCGCCCGTACGACGCGCTGGAGCCACCCGGTCATGGGTCTGGTCTCGGGCGTCATGACCGGCCTCAGCGGGCTCTTCATCCTGCCCGGCGTGATGTACCTCCAAGCCCTGCAACTCGGACGCGATCGGCAGGTTCAATGCCAGGGGATGATGTTCACGCTCACCACCGTGGGGCTGTTGCTCGCCTTCGGCAGTCGGGGTGTCGCCACACCGACGTTGCTCGGGTTGTCGGCTTTTGGTGTACTGCCCGCGGCGTGCGGGCTCTGGCTCGGCGGTCGGTTGCGACGCCGCCTGTCCGAGTTGCAGTTCCGGCGCGCCGTGCTGATGGCGCTGTTGCTGCTTGGCAGCTACATCGTTCTGCGAACCTGGCTGGGAGGGGACTGAGGTGACGACGGATTCGGCGCGTTTCAAAACGCGGTGTGAAATTGCAGGGTGGGTGCTGTTCATCCTCTCGGCGTGCGGCTTCATTGCCTCGAGCTGGCGCAGCGGGGATTTACCAAGCCTGATCGGCGGGCTGTTCTTCCTGGTCGCTTGCTTCGTCTTCCTGCTGCCCTATGTTCGCCGTGGCTAGATGCTGTCGTCACGAGCCGGATAATCGGCTGCAAACTGTGCGGGCGTCGTACGCATTGCTGCGCTTCCACTGCTGGCCTGTACCACTACGTACACTGGGCTGCGGTTCTCACAAATCGCTGTTTTCGCTCGATTCTTCAACGCGTGACGAAAGCATCTAAAAATCCGGCGCTGCGTGGTAGTGCATTCACTGGAGGGCCGACGCCATGGCGGTACTGATTCCGTCGGACATCGCCGGCACGGCCGACGCCGTGCTGATCAACGCGGACGAAACCACACTCTGCACCGCGCCGGTCGCGTCGGTCGACGCCGACTTTGGCGGCTTCCCGGGCGACGTGCACCATGGCCTGACGCGCGCGTCGTGCGTGCGGGTGCGGCGCCAGTACCCGGTTGGCACCGAGATACGCAACACGCGGCAGGTGTCCATCCTCGCGGCCGAGGACCTCGCGGGCATCGCCACCGACCTTGGACTCGACACGATCGATCCGGCCTGGGTCGGCGCCAACCTTCTCATCAGCGGCATCCCGAAACTCACCGAGTTGCCGCCGTCGACGCGCTTACTGTTTCCGAGCGGTGCGGCGCTCGTGGTCGACATGGAGAACGAGCCCTGCACGTTCCCGGGCGAGGTCATCGAGTCACACCACCCCGGCCACGGCGCCGGCTTTGTGCGGGCGGCCATCGGACGACGCGGGGTCACGGCCTGGGTCGAGCGCCCGGGCCGGATCGCGCCCGGCGACACGGTGTCCGTTCACCTGCCGCCCAACCGGGTCTACACGCCATAGCGCTCTCGCTCGACACGGCGCGCCGCATGGCACTGGCGGCGCAGGGCTTTGGCGCGCCTGTGCGTGGCGCGCGGGTGACGCGCGCGCACTTTCGTCGCGTGCTCGAACAGATGGGCGTTCTGCAGCTCGATTCGGTCAACGTGCTGTGCCGCTCGCATTTTCTGCCGGTGTTCTCGCGGCTCGGACCCTACTCGCGAGACTGTTTGGACGACTGGTTGTGGTTGTCGGGCGAGAACGTGGAGTTTCTGGCCCACGAGGCGGCGATCACGCCGCGCGCACTCTACGGCGATTTGCAGTTCCGGCACGACACCCTGCGCTACAAGGGCCTCGCGACTTTTGCGGCCGAGAACGCGGGTTACCTCGACGCCGTGCTCGCGGAAATCTCGGAGCACGGCGCGCAGTCGGTGCAGACCTTACGTGACCCGGGCAAACGCACTGGCCCGTGGTGGGGCCTGCCCAAGGGCAAGATCGCGCTCGAGTGCCTCTTCGGCCAGGGTCGGCTTGCGATCGCTCGGCGCGATGCGCGCTTCATCACCTGGTACGACCTGCCCGAGCGGGTGCACGGTGCGCGTGGCTCGGCTGCACCTGTTGAGGCACAGCACCGCGCGCTGCTGCAACGCGCGGCCGCGTGTCTGGGCCTGGGCACGCTCGACGACCTCGCGGACTACTTTCGCCTCAGCATGCCGCACGCCCGGCCGCGTGTGGCAGAGTTGGTCGAGGACGGTGTCCTGCAGGCGATCGAGGTCGAGGGATGGACACAGCCGGCCTACCAGCTGCCGGGTGCTCGGCGGCCGCGGCGGCTCGAGGCGGCCTGTTTTCTGAGCCCCTTCGACCCGGTCGTCTGGTACCGCCCGCGCGCCTTGCGGTTGTTTGACTTTCACTACCGCATCGAAATCTACGTGCCCGCCGCCAAACGCCAGTTCGGCTACTACGTGTTGCCGTTTCTGCTCGGCGACCGCATCCAGGGGCGCGCCGACATGCGCGCCAACCGCGCCGACGGCTGCCTCGACGTGCCTGGGCTTTACGCCGAGCCCGGTGCAGACCTCGACGCGCTGGTGCCGGCGATGGCGCGGCAGTTGCGTGCTCTGGCGACCTGGCTCGGTCTGGCCCGTATCGAGGTCGCTGCGCGGTGCCCTGCGTCATCGGGTGTCAGCAACGCCGTGTCCGATGGCGCGGATCTGGAGGAGGTGTGACGTGAAAACGTTGTGCAGAAAGGTGGTGACGGTGTGCGGACTCGTCGGACTCGCGGCTTGCGACAGCACGCCGCTGAGCGAGTCGACTGACGGCGGCGACGCCACCGTCGCACGTCACTGTGGTCCGGCAACGGGCACCGGCACCGGTGACCCGGCGGCCAGCCACCGTATTGCGGTTGACCTCCGCAATGTGCCGGCGGCGCTCCCGTGCGAAGCCCGCGTGCGCATCACCGTGTACGGCTACGACCGCATGGTGGCGGACGTGGCTGCGACGCCCTTGTTGTCGGTGGTCGAGCCCGTACCCGCGAGCGCGACGTTGGTGCTACACGTCGACGACTCGGACTTCCAGCGGATCGCGTTCCAGACAGGCGTGACGTCCACCCTCGGCCACTACCTCGATGTCGATCTCGATGTCGACGGCGACGGCACCGTGTGCGGCGCCGACCTCTCGCAGGACTTCAGCGCGTCGCCAATGGTCTTCTTCCGCTACGAGGATACGTCTGCGGCAGCCAGTGTGGCGCTGCGCGTGAACGGCGACCTCTGCCCCTGAGCCGCCTGGGTGGTTCAGTCGAGCTCGCGGTGCGCGGCATCGCGCAGCGCGCTGACCGCATTGGCGTGCGCGTCGAAGCCCTCGTAGCGGGCGAAGCGTTCGGTGTGCGGGG
The DNA here is from genome assembly GCA_039196715.1 of Pseudomonadota bacterium. NCBI lineage: Bacteria > Pseudomonadati > Pseudomonadota > Pseudomonadota bacterium. The sequence continues at coordinate 2,220 of JBCCUP010000048.1, read as the reverse complement.
CCATTTCGCGGTAGCCGGTCTCGGTCATGTGGCCGATCGATTGCGACTTCATGAAATCGCCGACGTTGAGCGGTGACCAGGTGTGTGCGCCGCCGCCCGTCGGCAGCACGCAATTCGGGCCCATCATGTAGTTCGCGATGCAGCCGGGTGCGTGTTCGCCGAGCAGGATCTCACTGGCGTTGCGGATGTGCGCGAGGTGTTCCCACGGGGTTTTCGAGAGCACCTGCAGGTGTTCGGGCGCGTAGTCGTTGACGAAGGCGTAGGCGTCCTCTGGCCCGTCGGCGAGCACGACACCGCCGCGGGTGCCACCGAGCACCTCGCGCGAGTACCCCGAGAGCGTGTCGCTCATGTGCGCCCAGTACGCGGGCACCTTGGCGCGCACCCGCTCGGCGACCGACTCGGACCAGGTGACCAGGAAAGCCGAGCTGTCCGGCCCGTGCTCGGATTCGATCAGGAGGTCCAGGGCTGCAATATTCGGGTTGGCGGTCGGATCCGCGAGCACGATGACTTCGGACGGTCCGGCCGGCAGGCCGGCGTCGATGCGCCCGGCGAGCAGGCGTTTGGCCGCAACCAACCACGGGCTGCCGGGGCCGAGGATCTTGCGGCAACGCGGCACGGTCTCGGTCCCGAAGGCGACCGCGGCGACGGCCTGAGCGCCGCCCACCTTGTAGACCTGCTCGACACCGGCGAGCTTGGCCGCCACGAGTGTGCCTGCGTCGATGCCACCGTCCGGGCCGGGCGGGCTGAGCAGCACCGGGGTCGGCACACCGGCGACCACCGCCGGGATGCAGGTCATCAGCGTGACCGACGGAAAACACCCTTTGCCGCGCGGCGCGTAGCAAGCGACCGAATCGATTGGCGCGTGCCGCTCACCGACCACCACGCCGGGGCGAATCTCGGTCATCCACATCGGTTGCGGCTTCTGTTGCTCGTGGTAGCGCCGGATGTTGTCGGCGGCGTAGCCGAGCGTGTCAACGAGGGCAGGGTCGAGCGCATCAAACGCGGCTGCGACGTCAGCGGGCGTCGCGGCCAGCTCGTCCACCGCCACCGGCGCCTTGTCGAACTCGCGGGCAAAGCGGGCCAGGGCGGTGTCACCCTCGGCCTCCACCGCGGCGATGATCGGCTTGACGGCATCGAGAAACGGGTCGAGTGCGTCGTCCGCGCGCAACAGCAGCGTCGCGCGCTCGGCGGTGCTCAGGTCGGACAGGCGGTGCAGGGCGATCGTCATCTCGCGTCGTCTCGTCGTGGTCGCGCTCAGGCCGGCTTGGGCCAGGCCCGCTTGGCGGCGTCGTAGGCTTCGACAATGCCGTCGACGGCGTCGTCTTCCCAGGCGCGCAGGCCGCTGAGCAGCATGTGTTTTTCCCCATGGCCGACCAGGGTGCCGTCAGCGTTGGCCACGTCGAAGGGCAGCGTCACTGCGCCTTTCTTGCCGTCCACGTTCATGCTGGCGTTGCGGGGCAGCAGTGTCACCGATGCAAGGTCGGCCCGCTCGAGCTGCAACTGCATGCTGCGGTACATCACCATCGGCCGCGCCGGGTTGACCATCACGCCGTGCGCCCGCCAGAGCGGCACCAGGATGTGCGGGAAGGTCTGGCCCGAGTAGCTGACGTAGGCGGCGGTCAGCGCGGCAACCGCGGCTGGCTCGGCGGGCAGCGCACCGTGGTGGTTGGCGTCGAGAAAGGTCTTGTCGCCGTCGACCAGTGCGGTGCGTTCGGGTGTGTGGTCGACGCGCAGTGTGTCGTGCTCGTCGACCATGCCGGTGAAATCGACGGCGATCCGACGGTGCAGGCCGATGCGGTGCAGCAACACGCTGAACAGCAGGTCGCCCGGCACACAGAAGCGCCGCGCGTCAGGGTCGTGGATCGGGTTGAAGTCACCGGCGACGGACTTGGCAAACCGGCTCGCCTGTTCGCGCGACACGCTGACGCCACCGTCGCGTTCGGTGGTGTAGTGTGAGAGGTCCACGGTCAGCGTTTCTCCTGCCACATGAAATAGCCGCCGCTGGCGACACAGCGCTCGAGCAGGTCCAGCACGGGCACGGCCCGGCGGTTGATCGACACGGCATCCGCCTCGTCGTCCTCATCGGCATCCGGGTCGGTCTCGTCGGAGTCCGGCCGCTGCGACAAGGCCGCCTTCAGGCGATCGAGGGCAGCTGGCAGGTCCTCCGCACGCAGCGCGCCCTGGTCGCGGCCGCTGGTGCCCATCATCTCGAGCAGTTGC